>NZ_JAAVUO010000020.1:0-61639 GCF_012163165.1 Natronococcus sp. JC468 | reverse complement strand
GGCGAGTTGAGACACGGACGAACGCGATTCCTCCCCGCCCCTTGGGGCGGGGTTTCCTCGCTACCGCAAGATGAGCGACGACGACTCGGATCCGACCGCGGGAAGGTCCGATCCGACGACCGCCCGCACCCTCGGCCGCGCGTGGGCCGACGACCGCCCCTGGGAGCTGCTGACGCGACTGACGGCGTTGCCCCGTCGCATGGGCGGTTCCCCGGGCGAACGGCGGGCCGCGGAGATCGTCAGCGACGCCCTCGACGAGGCGGGAGTCGCGGACGTCCGGATCGACGAGTTTCCGATGCAACACTGGCAGCGGGGAACGACCGAGTTCGCCGTCACCGACGTCGACGACGCCCTCGCGGGCGAGCGCTCCTTCGAGGCGATCGCCCTGCCGTACTGCCCGCCGGGCGACCTCGAGGGGCCGCTGGTCGACGTCGGCTACGGCACCCCCGAGGAAATCGACGAGGTCGACCTGCAGGGTGGGATCGCCGTGGCGAGCACGACGACACCCTCGGATCGGCGGTTCGTCCACCGGATGGAGAAGTTCGGCCACGCGGCCGCCGCGGGCGCCGAGGCGTTTGTCTTCGCCAACCACGTCTCCGGTCAGCTGCCACCGACGGGCGCGTTGCGGTTCGACGCGGAGGCCGCAATCCCCGGCGTCGGCGTCAGCGCCGAAACCCGCGACTGGCTCGCGGAGTACGCGGAGCGGGACGCTCGAGCCCGCCTGCGCGTCGACGCCGCGACGACCGACGGCTCGAGCCGGAACGTCCACGGGACCCTCGGTCCGGAGACCGACGAGGAGCTCCTCGTTCTCGCGCACTACGACGCCCACGACGTCGCCGAGGGCGCGCTGGACAACGGCTGCGGGATCGCGACCGTCGTCGGCGCCGCGTCGATCCTCGCCGATCTCGAGGACGCCCTCGAGTGCCGAGTTCGGATCGCCGGCGTCGGCTCTGAGGAACTCGGACTGTTGGGCGCCGAGGCGCTGGCCGCGGACCTCGACCTCGAGTCGGTGCGGGCGGTCGTCAGCGTCGACGGCGCCGGCCGCTTCCGAAACCTGACGGTGCTTTCCCACGCCTCGGAACCGCTGGCGACCCTCGCCGAGGACGTGGCGGAGTCGGTCGGCCAGCCGATCGGTCACGACCGTGACCCTCATCCGTTCAGCGACCACTGGCCGTTCCTGCGGGCGGGCGTCCCCGCCGTCCAGCTCCACAGCGAGCCGACCGACGGCGGCGAGCGAGGACGGGGCTGGACCCACACGGCGGCCGACACCCGTGACAAGGTCGACCCCCGTAACCTGCGGGAACACTCGATGCTGACCGCCTTGCTGGTTCGCGAGCTAACTCGGACCGAGATCCCCCGAGTCTCGGCCGACGAACTCCGCGAGCGCTTCGAGGCCCAGAACTACGTCGCCGGGATGCGCGCGGCCGACGTCTGGCCGTCGACGTGGGACTGACCACCCTCGAGCCGTGGTGCGGTGGCGAGCACATGCAGGCTCTAGCGGTTTGCCCGTTCTCGACGACCGTGAGAACATGACATTCGATCCACCAGTTACGTGCCCGGTCTGCGAGGAGGTACTGGAGTTAGACCGGGGCCTCGAGGATCACCTGGTCGGCAAGCACACCCAGCGGGAGGTCGCCCGGTACGTCGTCTCCCAGCAGGAGCGAGCCGAGATCGAACCGGTCGGCGGGGCCGCGACGCCGAACTATAGTAGCCACTGAAAGTCAGTGCGCACCCGATCGCACAGTAGTCGTGCGATCGGGTGCAAACCGTTTCAGTTGTTACTATAGCTGCTTTTCGAGCTCCGTCCACGGGTGCGGCCACGGGGGAATCGGCCCACCGTTATCCGCGTGGACCGCGAGTCACCGCGCCGACTCACCGCAGGCCGTCGCCGAGCACGCCCGCGACCCGGGCCCCCGTTCGTCGTTCGATCCGGCGGGCGTCGAACACCCTGCGAGCGCTCGCCGCGGCCGTCTCGTCGACCGCGAACTCGAGGTCGGGATAGTCGACGCCGGCGAGCACGAGCGGTTCGGGCGGGGCCGGGGCGATCCCCTCGTGGCCGGGCAGCGGCTCGGGATCGAGCGCGCGCTCGAGGTCCGCGAGCGATCGCTCGCCGGCCCCCACAGCCCGCGCGAGCGAGACGAGTCGTCGGACGAGTTCGCGGACGAAGCCGTCGGCGGTAACGGTGACGACGAGGTAGTCGCCGTCCCGCGTCGCCTCGAGGGTCGGCGAGCGCTCGGTGTTGCGGTCGTCGGGCGTGAGGTTGTGGAAGTCGTGGGTTCCCGAGAGCGCGTCGCAGGCCGCGCGAAACCGGTCGTCGGCGACTCGAGCGGTTGTCTGCGATCCGGTTTCGGCGGCCGACGCCGCCGAGCGACGGGCTGGCGGCGCGTACAGGTGGTAGGCGTACTCGCGTCGGCTCGCGTGGTGGGTCGCGTGGAACGCCGCGGGCGCGTCGGCGACCGCCCAGGCCCGGACGTCGGCGGGGAGCTCGCCGTTGAACGCCCGCGCGGTGAGCCAGTCGGGCGCCTCGAACGCGACCGTCTGGGCAAGCGCCGAGACGCCCGCATCGGTTCGGCCCGCCGCTGCGTACCCAGCGGGCTTGTCGGCGCCGGGCTCGAGGACGCCGTGGGATCGCAGCGCGTCGAACAGGTCGTCCTCGACGGTCGGGACATCGGGCTGGGGCTGGCGCTGGAAGCCGTGGTAGCCGCTCCCGTCGTAGGCGATCCGGTACGCGCGCATCGGCATCGCGTAGTGCCAGGGGTGCCGGCGTGTTAGGCCCGTCGAACCGCCGACGGACGGCTCCCAGGGACTCCGCGGGCGGAGCGTTCGCCGCCTTCCTCGAGCGCGACGGTCGACCGTTGGGGCTCCGTTCGTCGCCCGCGGCCGGGTAGGGCGGATCTCCGCGCGGTCGGTCTGGGCGGACAGGACCCTCGAGCAGCGTCGGGAGGACGTCGGACGTTGGGCTAGACGGCCCGATCGGTCGGCGTCCGAGACGGTCACCCGACGCGATCACCACGCCTGAATCCCCTGCATTAGCCGGGTCTGGCCCCTTGCCGACGAGAGGCGGAGGTGACGTAGCCATGAGTGAATCAAACGAGCGTGATGGAGAGTCACACACTAACGTCCGGAACGTCGTTCTCGTCGTTTTCGACACCGCTCGAGCGGAAAGCGCCGGTCCAGAGACGACCCCGGCGCTGTCCTCGCTCGCCGCGGAGGGGACGACCTTCGAGAACGCGTTCGCGGCGGCGCCGTGGACCCTTCCCTCTCACGCCTCGATGTTCACCGGTCGATACCCGTCCGAGCACGGCGCCCACGGCGGACACACCTACCTCGACGGGGACAACCGGACGCTCGCGGAGGCCTTTTCGGACGCGGGCTACGAGACCGTCGGCGTCTCGAACAACACCTGGATCACCGAGGAATTCGGCTTCGACCGGGGATTCGACGAGCTCCGAAAGGGGTGGCAGTACATCCAGTCCGACGCCGACATGGGCGCGGTCGTTCGGGGCGAGGACGTCCGCGAGAAGCTCCAGGCGACCCGCGATCGCCTCTTCGAGGGGAACCCGCTCGTCAACGCGGCGAACATCCTCTACAGCGAGGTGCTCCAGCCCGCGGGCGACGACGGCGCGGCCCGTTCGGTCGACTGGATCGACGGCTGGCTCGCCGACCGGGGCGACGATCCCTTCTTCCTGTTCTGTAACTTCATCGAGCCCCACGTCGAGTACGACCCGCCCCGGGAGTACGCCGAGCGGTTTCTCCCCGAGGGGGCGAGCTACGAGGAGGCGACCGCGATCCGACAGGATCCTCGGGCCTACGACTGCGAGGACTACGAGCTCACCGAGCGGGAGTTCTCCCTCCTCCGAGGGCTCTACCGGGCGGAGCTCGCCTACACCGACGACCAGCTCGCCCGCCTGCGCGAGGCCCTCGAGTCGGCGGGCGAGCTGGAGGACACCCTGTTCGTCGTCTGTGGCGACCACGGGGAGCACGTCGGCGAGCACGGCTTTTTCGGCCACCAGTACAACCTCTACGGCACCCTGCTCAACGTCCCCCTCGTGATTCGCGGCGGCCCCTTCACGGATGGCGGGCGGCGCCGGGAGCTGGCCCAGCTGCTCGACGTTCCCGCGACGCTGCTTGACACCCTCGGGATCGACGACCCCGAACTGCTCGAGGGCGGCCACGGGCGCTCGCTGCGCCCCGGCGCGAGCGAGCGGCGGGACGCGGTCTTCGCCGAGTACGCTGCCCCCCAGCCCTCGATCGATCGGCTCGAGGACCGATTCGACGAACTCCCCGACCGCGTGCGGGCGTTCGACCGTCGGCTGCGGACGATCCGGACCCGGGGAGAGAAGTACGTCCGCGGCGACGACGGCTTCGAGCGCTACCACGACCTCGAGGCCGACCCCGGCGAGCGGACCGACCGCTCGGCCGACCGCCCCGACCGCGTCCGGGAACTGCGACGGCGACTCGAGGAGCGGTTCGACGGACTCGAGGAGGCCGACGCCGGCGGGGAGGTCGCGATGCAGGCTGGAACCGAGGAGCGGCTGGCGGATCTGGGCTACCTGTGACGACGGGGGCGGGTTCGGCGCGGGAGCGCCCGCCGTCCGCCGGACCGAACCCGTCGTCGGGTTCGGGTCGCCATCGGTGAGCGGGGCGGGCCGACCAGTCACCGTTATAACGCTCGACCGCCGTACGGGAAACCGTGTCCGACGCCCGTGCTGAATCCGAACGCTGTCGGCTCTGCGGCGCCGATACCGACCCCGACGAGCGCTTCTGCTCGAGCGGTTGCCGGGAACTCCACGACTCCCTCGGCGACGGCGCCGGGAGCGTGGGCGACGACGCGGAACCGACGGCAGCCGGGGCCGAACGTGACGTCCCCGACGCGGCCCGCGCGTTCTTCCGGATCGACGGGATGTACTCCGCGCTCTGCGAGGCCTACCTCGAGCGGGTCGCCGAGAACCGGGCGGGCGTCCGCGAGGCGACGGCGAGTTACGTCACCGAGACGGTGCGGGTCGACTACGACCCGGCGCGGACCTCGGCCGACGAGCTTCGGGTGGCCCTGACCACGACCGGGTACACCGCCTACCGCCGCGACGGCCCGTCCGAAGCCGACGAGTCCGAGGACGTGGAGGGGGGCACCCGCCGCTCCCGCGAGATGACGGGCCTGCGAAAGCGCCGCACCGAGGACTTCCTCGAGATGCGCTACGTCGTCGGCGTCGTCTTCGGCTCGTTCCTGCTGGTGCCGTACGCCACGATCCTCTACCCGGTCCACCTCGCGGAGCTGGTCGACTGGCCGTTCCTGGCGGCCTACGAGGGAGCGTTCGCGACGCTCGACCCGTTGGCGTTGTTGCCGCTGTTTCTGGTCGTCACCGGAGCGGTTCTCTACCTGACCGGGCGACCGCTCCTGCGGGGCGCCTACGTCAGCCTGAAACTCCGCAGACCGAACACGCAGCTACTCGCCGCGCTGACGATCGTCGCCGCCTTCGTCTACGGCACGGTCGCGCTCGCGCTCGGCCGCAACGACCTCTACTACGACCTGACGATTCTGGTCTCGGCGACGGTGATGGCGGCGGTGTTCTACGAGGCGACGGTCAAGCGACGGGCCCTGAACCGGCTCACCGAGCTCACGGTCTCCGAGGTCGGCGAGGCTCGCGTGCTCGAGGACGACGGCGCCACCCGAACGGTGCCCACCGAATCCCTCGCGGCCGACGATCGGCTGCTGGTCCGGGAGGGCGAGCGGATCCCGGTCGACGGCCGCTTCGTCGAGGGGGGGTGTACCGTCGACGAGGCGATCGTCACCGGGGAGTCCCTCCCCGTTTCGAAGGCGGCGGGCGACGAGGCGATCGGGGGGACGCTCGTCGTCTCGGGCGCGGCCCTCGTCGACCCCGCCGACCGAACCGAGAGCAGCCTCGAGCGACTCACCGAGTCGGTCTGGAACCTCCAGAGCGCGACCCACGGAGTCGGCCGGCGCGCGGATCGGCTCGCTGCCCGACTGACCCCCGCCGTCGCCGCGGCGGGCGTCGGGGTCGGCGCGGTCGCGCTCGCGCTCGGCTGGACGGCGACGGCGACCGTCAGCGCCGTTCTCGCGACCGTCGTCGTCGCGAGCCCGTGGGCGCTCGGCTTCGCGGCGCCGCTTTCGGTCGCGACGAGTATCGACGAGGCGCTCGACCGGGGGGTCGTCGTCTTCGACGAGACCGTCTTCGAGCGGCTCCGGGCCCTCGACGTCGTGGTTTTCGACAAGACGGGGACGCTGACGACCGGCGAGATGCGGGTGCTCGAGGCCGACGCCGCCCCCGAGCTGCTCCGGGCGGCGGGCGCGCTCGAGGAGCGGGCGACCCACCCCGCCGCGACGGCGATCCGAAACGCGTTCGCTCGCGGCGACGGCGACGAGGCCGACGCCGGCGGTGGGGCGATCGACGACGGCGCGGGCGACCTTCCGGCCGTTCGGGAGTTCGAGAGCCACGAGACCGGGGTCGAGGGGGTCGTCGACGGACGGCGGGTCGTGGTCGGCCACCCGGAGCTGTTCCGCGAGCGCGGGTGGCCCCTCGAGGAGGGGCTGGCGTCGCGGGCCGCGACCGCTCGAGAGCGGGGTCGGCTGCCCGTCCTCGTCGGCGTCGACGGTCGGGCGAGTGGCCTCGTCGTCGTCGGCGACGAGCCCCGCGCCGAGTGGCTCGAGAGCCTCTCGCGGCTCCGGGAGACCGGGGTCGAGGTCGTCGTCCTCACCGGCGACGACGCGGCCGCCAGCGAGTTCCTTGAGCGTCGAGCCGACGTCGACGTCTTCGCGGAGGTCCCGCCGGCGGGCAAGGCCGCGGCGATCGAACGGCTAGGGGCCGACCGACGGGTGGCGATGGTCGGCGACGGGACCAACGACGCGCCGGCGCTGGCCGCGGCGGACCTGGGGATTTCCCTCGGCGGCGGCACCGCGCTCGCAGCCGACGCCGCCGACCTCGCGATCCTCGAGGACGACCTGGCCGGCGTCGAACGGGCGATCTCGATCGCCCGGGCCGCCGGCGACCGCGTGAGCCAGAACCTCTCGCTGGCGCTCGCGTACAACGGCCTCGCGATCCCGGCCGCGGCGCTGGGGCTGTTGAGTCCGCTGGTCACCGCGGGCGCACTCGTCGTCACCGTCGGAGTGATCGGCGCGAACGCATCGCGGCCGCTGCTCGAGTCCGGCTGACGGCGCTTCGTGAGACGACGCGTACAGGAGGTCCCATCAAGAGGCTCTGGCACGTAGTGGGTGTATGGCCAGTGTTCGTATCGGCACGGCGTTCGGCATTCCGATCAAGCTCGGCGCCTCGTTTCTCCTCGTCGTCCCGCTGTTAGCCTACCTCATCGGAGTGCAGACGGCGGTGATCGTCGAGCTGCTCAACACGACCTTCGGGCGGGCGATCGACCCCGGTCCGCTAACCGAGGGCGCGACGCCGTGGCTACTCGGTCTGACGGCCGCGCTGGGGCTGTTCGTCAGCGTCTTCTGTCACGAGCTGGGCCACGCGATGGCCGCGCGCCGCTACGGGCTCGAGACGGAGTCGATCACGCTGTGGTTCCTGGGCGGGCTGGCGCAGTTCACCGAGATGCCCGAGGAGTGGCAGAAGGAACTCGTCGTCGCGATCGCGGGGCCGATCGTCAGCGTCGCGGTCGGCGCCCTGTGTTACGCCGGCTTCGTCGCGCTGCCCGCCGAGCTGTCGGCGGTGCTGTTCGTGCTCGGCTACCTGGCGGTGCTCAACGTCGTGCTGGCGATCTTCAACATGCTGCCGGGATTCCCGATGGACGGCGGCCGGGTGCTCCGGGCGCTACTCTCGCGCAACCGCTCCCGGCTGGAGGCGACCCGGATCGCCGCCGGGGTCGGCAAGTGGTTCGCGATCCTGCTGGGGTTCGCGGGCATCGTCACGTTCAGCATCTTCTGGATCGCGATCGCCTTCTTCATCTACATCGCCGCCTCGAGCGAGACCCAGCAGATCTTCGTCGAGACCGCCTTCGAGGGGCTGACCGTCGCGGAGCTGATGACCCCGGCGCCGGGACTCGATACGGTTTCGACGGAGCTGCCGACCGCGGAGCTGCTGGATCGGATGCTGCGAGAGCGCCACACCGGCTACCCCGTCCTCGAGGACGGATCGCTCGTCGGCATCGTCACACTCGAGGACGTACAGGAGCGTGCGCCCGATACCGGCGGGGTCGTCCGGGACGCGATGTCGACCGATCCGGTGACGATCCCCCTCGACGCCGAGGCGACGACCGCGTTGCGGACGCTCCAGGAGGAGAACGTGGGCCGGCTCCTCGTCGTCGACGCCGATGGCTCGCTGGCGGGCCTGCTCTCGCGGACCGACCTGATGACTGCCCTCGAGGTCGCACAGGGGAGCCGGGCGGCGCCGGCCGCCCCACGCTCGATCGAACACTGAGCGTCGCCGCGTCGCGGAGACGGTTCGACTGCCGGGCGTAAGTCTTTGAGGTGCCTGCTCGTGGTACCGGCGAAGGCAACCGAGGGCGAGCTACGCATGGAAAGTCACAACCCGGCGACCGGCGACCGACTCGAAACGTACGACGACCACGACGAGGGCGACATCGAGGAGATCCTCGCGACCGCCGACGATGCGTTCGAGCCGTGGGCCGATACCCCGATCACCGAGCGCCAGCAGCTGCTCGAGCGAGCCGGCGAACTCCTCCGGGAGCGCGAGGACGAGTATGCCGAACTCATCAGCGAGGAGATGGGCAAACCGATCGCGGAATCCCGCTCGGAACTCGAGAAGTGCGCGTGGGTCTGTGACTTCTACGCCGAGCGCGCCGACGAGTTCCTCGCCGACGAGACCCTTGGCAGCGAGTCCCACTCGCGGACGTTCGTCTCCTACGAGCCCCTGGGGTCCGTCCTCGCGGTGATGCCCTGGAACTTCCCGTTCTGGCAGGTGTTTCGGTTCGCCGCGCCCCACCTGACCGCGGGCAACGTCGGCCTGCTCAAACACGCCTCGAACGTCCCCGGCTGCGCGCTCGCGATCGAGGAGATCTTCGAGGACGCGGGGTATCCCGAGGGCGTGTTCTCGACGCTTTTGGCCGGTTCGGACGCGATCGAGGACGTGATCGCCGACGACCGCCTCGATGCGGTGACCCTCACCGGCAGCGAGGGCGCCGGCCGCGCCGTCGCCGAGCAGTCCGGGAGCGAGCTGAAGAAACACGTCCTCGAGCTGGGCGGGAGCGACCCGTTCGTCGTGCTCGAGGACGCCGACCTCGATGCCGCGGCCGAGACCGCGGCGACCGCCCGGACGATCAACTCCGGGCAGTCGTGTATCGCCGCCAAGCGCTTCATCGTCGTCGACGAGGTCTACGACGAGTTCCTCGATCGGTTCGTCTCGGAGATGGAAGCCCTCGAGATCGGCGATCCCCTCGAGTCGGACACCGACATCGGTCCCCAGGCCCGCGAGGACCTCATGGAGGACCTCCACGAGCAGGTCGAGGAAAGCGTCGAGGCGGGTGCGACCCTCGAGTGCGGCGGCGAGCCCCTCGAGCGGGAGGGGTACTACTACCCGCCGACGGTGCTCTCGGAGCCCCCGCGGGACAGCCCCGCGGCCGACGAGGAGGTGTTCGGCCCGGCCGCGGCCGTCTTCCGGGTCGAGGACGAGGACGAGGCGATCGAGCTCGCCAACGACACCCGCTACGGACTCGGAGGGTCGGTCTGGACCGAGGACCTCGAGCGCGGGGAGCGACTCGCCCGCGAGGTCGAGGCCGGCTGCGTGTTCGTCAACGAGCTCGTCAAGTCCGATCCGCGCCTGCCCTTCGGCGGCGTGAAGGCCTCGGGGTACGGCCGCGAGCTCGCCGAGGAAGGGATCCACGAGTTCGTCAACCGCAAGACCGTCTGGGTCCAGTCGGCCGGCGCGGACGACGACGTTCCCGACACGGAGTAGGCCGTCCCACGAAGGTACCACACTCATGCATCCCGGGCGAGTCGAGAGAGCCGTGCCAACAGCATCCGATCTACTCGTCGACTGCCTCGAGACCGAGGGCGTCGAGTACGTCTTCGGGCTCCCGGGCGAGGAGGTCGAGGACCTGCTCTTCTCGCTTCGGGACTCCTCGATCGAGTTCGTCCCGACTCGCCACGAGCAGGGCGCGGCGTTCATGGCCGACGTCTACGGGCGACTCACCGGCGACGCCGGGGTCTGTCTCTCGACGCTGGGCCCCGGCGCGACGAACCTGATAACGGGCGTCGCCGACGCCCAGCTCGACAAGAGCCCCGTCGTCGCGATCACCGGCCAGGGCGGGCGCGAACGGCTCCACAAGGAGAGCCACCAGGCGCTGGACATCGTCGATGTCTTCGAACCGATCGTCGAGTGGAACGCCCAGATCGCCGAGCCCGAGATCGTCCCCGAGTCGGTCCGCAAGGCGTTCAAGCTCGCCGAGCTCGAGAAACCGGGCGCGACCCACCTCGAGTTCCCCGAGGACGTCGCGGGCGAGGAGATCGACGCCGAACCGATCCCCGCCCGCGGCGACGTGCGCCGTCCCGACCCCGACGACGCCTCGGTCGAGCGGGCCGCGACGCTGCTCGCAGAGGCCGAACGACCGCTCCTGCTGGCGGGCAACGGCGCGGTCCGCACTCGGGCTGCCGACGGAATCCGCGCGCTCGTCGACCGCCTCGAGCTGCCCGTCGTCGCGACCTACATGGGGAAGGGCGCGATCTCCGACCGCGAGCCCGCCTCGCTGTTGACCCTCGATTCCGGCCCCGACGACGAGGCCGCCCGGGCGGTCGAGCGGGCCGACTGCGTGATCGCCGTCGGTTACGACATCGCCGAGCACGACCCCGAGGGGTGGAACCCCGACCTCGAGAAGCGGGTCGTGCACGTCGACCACGAGCCCGCGGAGGTCTACCGCCACTACAACCCCGACGTCGAGATCGTCGCCGACGTCGGCGCGGCCCTGGAGGCGATCGGCGACCGACTGCCCCCGGAATCGTGCTCGCTGTGGTGTCGCGACGCCCACGACCGGATCCTCGAGGCGGTTACGCGACCCCCCGAGAACGACGACCCGGTGACGGTCCGCAACGCCCTCCCGCTGCTCCGGGAGGCGACGGCCGACGAGGACGTCCTCGTCTCGGACGTCGGCAGCCACAAGATGGCTATCGCGCAGTCGTACCCGACCTACGAGCCCAACACCTGCGTCGTCTCGAACGGGCTGGCGAGCATGGGGATCGCCGTTCCGGGCGCGCTCGCGGCCGACCTCGCGACCGACGCGAACGTCGTCGCGGCCACCGGCGACGGCGGCTTCCTGATGAACGCCGCCGAGATCGAGACCGCGACCAGGCTCGACTGCGGCTTTACGATCGTCGTCTTCGTCGACGACGACTACGGGCTCATCTCGGAGAAGCAGGTCGAACACCGCGGCGAGCACACCGGGACGGAGCTCTCGAACCCGGACCTGGTCGCGTTCGCCGAGAGCTTCGGGATCGAGGCGTACCGCCCCGAGACGTGGAACGAGATCGATCGGGCGTTCCGGGAGGCGGTGCCGTCCGACGACCTCTCGCTGATCGAGGTTCCACTCGAGGCGTAATCGGATGCCAGGCGGCGGTCGCGTCGGTCGCCGATCTCGACGTCGGGGTTTCTCCTGCCGACCCTAGGCTTTACTACAGCGAAAGTATGGGAGAATTATGGCGCTCGAGGCCGCGTTCGACGTGTCGGGGGAGCGATTTCCGCTGGCGTGCGTGTTCGAGGAACTCCCCGACGCGACGGTCCAACTCGATCGGATCGTCCCGACGAACGGGGAGACGATCCCCTACTTCTGGCTGCGCGATCCGAACCTTGAGTCGTTCGACCCGGCGGCGGTCTCGCATCCGGCTCTCCGGGCGTTCGACGTCGTCGAAACCGTCGGCGAGGACGCGCTGGTTCGGGTCGAGTGGACTCCCGACCGGGAGAACCTCCTGACGGTCCTGCTGGAGTCAGCGGTCGTTCTCGTCTCAGCGGTCGGAACGAGGCGACGCTGGTCCTTCGAGATCCGCGGCGACGACCGGGAGGCGATCGCCGACTTCCAGTCGGCCTGCCTCGAGGCGGCGATCCCGATTGAGCTCACGCGACTTCGACCGCTCTCGCCGCCGCGGGCGAACGGGGACGACGCCCTCACGCCCGCCCAGCGCGAGGCGCTGGTCCTGGCCTACGAGCGGGGGTACTTCGACTCGCCGCGACGGGCCTCGCAGGCGGATCTCGCCGACGAGCTCGAGATCACCCGACAGTCGCTGTCCTCGCGGTTACAGCGCGGGCTCCGGCGACTCGTCGGCGACACGATGATCGACTGACGCGAGGCACTCGGTATAAAAGGACCCTGCCTACGCAGCAACGCACTCAACCGTTCGAAGGGCCGGATTCCGGTAATGGCAGACGGATCCGATTTCGTTTTCTCCGTACGTTCGAGCCGAGAAGGGGGCCGGCGGTTGCGATCGACGGGCGGAGCGAACGCTGAAGCGGGGCGGACGACGGCGGACGGGAACGGGCGACGGCTCGCCCGAGGACGGCGATGATCCCCTCTCGAGAGGTCCTGCTGGTCGAGGACAACCCCGGCGACGTCCGGCTCACGCGGGAGGCGTTCGCGGCGACCGACGGCGACCACACCCTCCGCGCGGTGACGACCGGCGAGGACGCTATGGCGTTCCTCGAGCGACGGGCTCGAGAGGACGCGCTCCCCGACCTCGTCCTGCTGGATCTCAACCTGCCCGGGATCGACGGCGGGACCGTCCTCGAGCGGATCAGAGCGTCGCCCGAACTCCGGCAGCTCCCGGTGATCGTGCTGACGAGTTCCGACGACGACGAGGACGTCGCGGCGTCGTACCGCCGCGCCGCCAACGCCTACCTGACGAAACCGATCGCGCCCGACGACCTCGTCTCGATGATCGGAAGCCTCGAGACGTTCTGGTTCGACCGCGTCCGGCTTCCCCCGCAGTAGGCCGGCCCGTTCCGGCGGTATCCCTTTGGGCGCTCGCGCGCTCAGGGCCGACCGTGTTCCACGGCGAGGAGTTCTGGCTCGTTCGCGTCCTCTTCCAGCGGGGGCTGGCCCTGCTGTATCTGCTGGCTTTCCTCGTCGCCGCGTTCCAGTTTCGGCCGCTCGCCGGCGAGAACGGTCTGCTCCCTCTCGAGCGGTACCTCGAGGCCGCCGAGTTCCGGGAACGGCCGAGCCTGTTCTACCTCGCGCCCAGCGACCGTGCGATCGGGATCGCCGCCTGGACCGGGGTCGCGCTGTCGGCGTTCGCGCTGTTGGCGGTTCCCTACGGGCTGCCCGACGGCTACGCGACGCCCGTCTCGATGGCGCTGTGGGCGACGCTGTGGCTGCTGTACCTCTCCTTTGTCAACGCCGGCCAGCTCTTCTACGGCTACGGCTGGGAGTCGATGCTGCTCGAGACGGGGTTTCTGGCGATCTTTCTGGGTGCCGGTTCGACCGCGCCGCCAGCGGTCGTCTTCCTCCTGCTCGCGTGGGTGCTCTTTCGCAACATGTTCGGTGCGGGGTTGATCAAGATCCGCGGCGACGACTGCTGGCGCGACCTCTCCTGTCTGGACTACCACTACGAGACCCAGCCCATCCCCAACCCCGTAAGCTGGTTCGCTCACCACCGCTCGAAGCGCTTCCACCGCCTCGAGACGCTTGGCAACCACGTCCTCGAGCTGGCGGTACCGTTTCTCTACTTCGCGCCCCAGCCCGCCGCGGCGCTCGCAGGCGCGGCGACGATCGGCTTTCAGGGCTGGCTGCTGGTAACGGGTAACTTCGCCTGGCTGAACGCGCTGACGATCGTGCTGGCGATCGCTACCTTCAGCGACGGCGTCCTCGAGGCGTTGCTCCCGGTGGCGGCGCCCGCGACGACCGCGACGCCGATCTACCTCGAGGGCGCGGCCGTCGTCGTGGCGGCACTCGTCCTCGCGTTGAGCGTCTCTCCAGTTCGGAACATGCTCTCCGAACGGCAGGCGATGAACACCGCGTTCGACCCGTTGCACCTGGTCAACACCTACGGCGCGTTCGGTTCAGTCACGCGCGAGCGCTACGAGCTCGTGATCCAGGGAACGACCGACGAGCGCGGCGCCGAGGACGCGGCGTGGGAGACCTACCGTTTCAAAGGGAAACCGACCGACCCCGGGCGACGACCGCCCCAGATCGCACCCTACCACCTGCGGCTGGACTGGCAGCTCTGGTTCGCGGCGATGTCGCCGACGCCGCGTCGCAGCCCGTGGGTCCTGCGGTTCGTTCACCGACTGCTCGAGGAGGACGAGGCCACCCGTTCGCTGCTGGCCGAGGACCCCTTCGCGGGGACGGATCGATCCCCCGAACGGATCCGGGTGCTCCGGTACCGCTACCGGTTTACGACCCCCGAGGAACGCGCCGAGACGGGGGCGTGGTGGCACCGGGAACGGGTCGGCACCTACGTCGGCCCGGCGTCCCTCGAGGAACTGCGCCGTCGCGGCGCCCGACCGTAGACGGCGCTCGAATCTCGAAGCACCGTCCCTCGAAACGTCGCGTTAACGGGTGGCGTCGCTCGCGAGGCCGCGGACCACCGTTCGACAGACTCGTTCCTCGGATCGATAACCACCGCATAACGTCCGAAAATCACTACATAACAATTATCTTTACTTCCATCTGTGGTAACATGAGCGAGACGATTACCGTCGGACTGACGGACGGGCGGGAGATCGCGGTCGACGAACTGACGATGCTCGAGATGGACAACGGGACGTGGCTCCGGTGTGTGCGGGCGGAGCCGAGTCGACGGATGGCGTTCGACGAGACGACGACGTACTACCGCCTCGAGACCGACGTCGAGTACATCGAGGACGGTGAGGGAAACCGGAACGTCCCGGGATCGATCGAGCGGCTCCCGACGCTCGCCGACGCGGCCGGGGGGACGGGCCGTCGATGATCGAACTGCCGAGCGCGAGCATCCTGCTCGTCGGTGCCGGGAGCTACCTGGTATCGGTCGCGGTGACGCTCCGGGCGCTTCGCCGAACGCGGCGCCACAACCCCGAGAGCTCGAGCACCCCGGAGAACGAGACGCCGCCGGAGCGCCGTCCGGGGTCGGAATCCGCCTGACGGGTGGGGAGCACGAGGCGCCGCGCTCGCGGCGGTTCGCTACTCCTCTCGCCGAACCGGCGGGGTCTTCGAGACGAGCTGCCCCCAGAAGTCGCGGTTGTCCGCCACCCATCGGTACCCGCTCTCGCGGACGCGCTCGTAGTCCTCGAAGTTCCGGAGGAACTCGATCGCCTCCCGAACCGCGCCGACGTCGTCGATCCGTGCGAGCCCCGCCTCGATCGAGGCGCCACAGGAGCGGACCTCGTCGTCGGTCACGAAGTGGGAACACTCCTCGTAGTCTTCGGGTAGCCGCTCGCGCAGCTCCGGCGTCAGGTCGCTGAAGCCGACGACGCGGACGTCGGTCCGTTCGTCGAAGAACTCCGCCCACCACGTACAGAAGCCGCAGTCGTCGTCGAAGACGAGCGTCGGTTCGGTCATCCTCTCGAGCGGCTTCGAGACCGGCGCACTTAGCTCCTCGGCCGCCGGGCCCCGAAATACTTGACGCGGGCGCCCGATTCCCCCGTATGGAGCGGTTCGTCGGGGTCGTCGTCGCGGGCGGGCTCGCCCTCGTGGCCGGCCTCTGGCTGCTCGCGCTTTTCGAAACCTGGAGCGCGCTCCGAATCGCGGGCCTCGCGCTGGCGGTCCTCGGAACGGGCGGGTTGAGCGTCGGGATCGCGAGCGAACTCGAGGTCGGGCTCGGACGGGACGCATAGCCGTCCTCGCCCTCCTATCGCGCTCTCGGACTGTCTCCCGGCCGGAACGTTCTTGTCGGCGACGGCCGACGCGAGACCATGAGCAGTGCGGCCGGATCGCTGACCGAACCCGAGGTGCTGGCCCGCGCGAAGGGACGACTCTTTCCGGACGAGGACGCCCCCGCTTACGCGGTCGCGGACACGCAGTTCGCCCGGGAGGAGTGGCGCCCCGACCGCGCCGTCGCCCCCACGGTTCGCGAGCGCCTCGCCCCCTTTAACCACGTCCGGATCGGCGGCGGCTACCCGGACCTCGTCGGTGTCGGCCGGCTCGACCGCGAACTGGTCGCCGTCGAACGGCTCGGCGACGAGCCCCCGCTGGTCGCCGTCGAGGCGAAGGGGTACGCGAGCGACGGCGTCGACGCCCGGCGAGGAATCGTCCAGGCGTACGACCGCCTCGGCGAGGCCAACGCCGCCTACCTCGCCGCGCCCGCACCCGCGGTCTCCGAGACCGACCGAACCCTGGCCCGGGAGCTGAACGTCGGCGTCCTCGGGATCGAAGCCGACGGTTCGGTGGCGACGCTCGAGGCCCCGCGGGTCGTCGGAACGCGGACGACGACGGAGGCGAGAGCGATCCGGTTCCAGGCGAGCGCCCAGGGGGTCACAGACCGATCGTTCGGACTCAACCACCCGAAGAACTACCTGGGGTATCCGATCGCCCACTATGCCGACGGCGACACCGGGACTTTGCTCTCGAGGTACGACGTCGTCGGCGCCGTCGCCGACGCTCGGCAGGGGGCCGCGTTCCTGGGACTGATCGAGGACGCCCCGGGTGGGATCGAGCTCACTTCCCTCGGGCGGGAGGTCGTCCGCTTCGCGAAGCGCAACTACGGGACGGCCGAGGGCGCCCTCGCGGCGTTCGCCGAGTGGTACCGTTCCCGGAAACGGTTCGTCGAGTTGGCGCCGTCGTGGGGGCAACTCGCCCGCCGGATCGTCTTCGCGTACCCGGCGACGGAGCTGCTCGTCACGGAGCTGCAGGCGCTCCACCGGGACGGGAACCGGGAGCCGTCGCTCGTCGAGTTCGTCGAGTACCTCCACGAGCTCCACCCGTCCTTCGCCGTGGAGCTGTTCGTCCGCGGCGACGAGGCCGTCCGGCGGCGCGCGCTGACGGACGAGGGCGAACTCCGCCGGGCGCCCCTCGAGGACGGCGACGCCTACCACGCGCCGACGGTGTTCCAGCTGAAGACGATGCTGTACCACGTCGGCATCCTCACCGAACGCGGCCGCGAGCCGCACCGCCTCGAGCCGACCGTCGACGTCTGGGCGCTTCGCGAGTCGGTCTGAGCTCCGAGCCGGGAGCGCTCGAGGCGCTTACGACTCCTCCGAGTCGTCCTCCTCGTCGGGCTCGGCGTCGGTTTCGTCCTGTCGTCCCCCGTCTTCGGGGAGCCGTTCGTTCTCGTCGTCGGAGTTGCTCTCGCTCATGGCACCCGAACCAGGCTCTCGAGCGGATTGAAGCTTGGCCCGTCACTCGACGACCGCCGGGCTCGAGGGAGCTCGTCGACGGCGGCGCGAACGTAGCCAAACCGTTTGTGAAATTCCCACTATATGGAAGGTTTGAAAGGAAATAGCGGAATATTCCGATCGTATGTCGTACGAATCGTTACCGATCGGCGCACTGTCGCTGGCGCCGCCGCTGCTCGCGATCGCACTCGCGATGTACACGCGACAGGTGCTGGTATCGCTGTTCGCCGGGATCTGGATCGGCGCGCTGATGGTCGCCGACTGGAACCCCGTTTCGGCGACGGCGCTCTCGATGGACTGGCTCGTCGAGGTCGTCCGAACGCCGTTCAACACCAAGTTCCTGCTGCTGATCATGTTCATGGGCGCCGGCGCCGCGTTCATCTACAAGTCCGGCGGGATCATCGCGCTCCAGAACCGGATCGGACACCGCGTGAATACGGCCCGGGATTCGCAGGTTCTCACCTGGCTCATCGGCGTGTTCATCTTCTTCGATTCGTACACCAGCACGATCGTCACCGGAAACGCGACGCGGGAGCTCTCCGAGGAGAACGACAGCTCCCGCGAGATGCACGCGTACGTGCTGGACTCGACGACCTCGCCGGTCACGACGTTCGGCCCGGTCTCGAACTGGATCGGGTACCAGGTGTCGATGATCATCGTCGGCTTCGAGGCGGCCCAGTTCACCGCCGACGAGGTGGGAATCACCGCGTTCGGGCTCTTCCTGCAGAGCATCCCGTGGAACATCTACTGTCTGATGGCGTTTTTCATGGTCGGGTTCATCTCGATCACCCAACGGTTCTACGGCCCGATGCTCGATGCCGAGTGGCGCTCGCGGACCGAGAAGAAATCGCTCCGCGAGGACGCCACGCCGCTTTCGGACGTCACCACCGACGTGGGCGAGCCCAGCGAGCGGAACCCGACGCTGGTCAACTTCTTCGCCCCAATCCTGACGCTTTTGGTCGTCGGCCTCGTCTCGATGTGGTGGCTCGGCGGCGGCTCCGAGCCCGGCGTCGACATCGCGACCGCGTTCCAGGAGACCGACGTCGCGCTCGGACTGCTCTACGGCGCGTTCGCGTTCACCGCTGTGGGCATGGCCGGCGCCCTCGGGTTCGGGACGATGGATCTCGAGGAGGCGAGCGACGTCGTCATCGACGGGTTCAAGACGATGATGATCGCAGCCGCGATCATCGTCCTCGCGTGGGGGATCGGCCACGCCGCCGAGCAGGTCGGCACCGCCGAGTTCATCGTCGACGTGATGATCGGCAGCGGGATTCCCGGTTCGCTCCTTCCACTGTTGATCTTCGGGGCGTCGATGTTCATCGCGTTCACGACCGGGACGTCCTGGGGGACGATGGCGATCGTGACGCCGCTGATGATCCCGCTGGGGTACGAACTGGTCGGCCTCTCGATCCTTCCCGTCCTCACGGGCGCGCTGTTCGGCGGGGCGATCTGGGGCGACCACGTCTCGCCGATCAGCGACACGACCGTCATGTCCTCGATCTTCTCCGGTTCGGACCACATCGATCACGTGAACACGCAGTTTCCGTTCGCGATGACCGCGGCCGGCGTCACCGTCGTCGCGCTGTTGCTGTACGCCGTCGGCGTCACCGCCGCGAGCGTCCTGCTACCGCTTTCGTTCGTCCTCACCGCCGTCGCGGTCCTTGCCCTGAACAAGGTCGACGCCCGCCGCAAGAACCTCCCCGAGGTTATGCCCACCGCTCGAGCGATCGACGACGGGGAGATCGACGTTGAGGCGCTCGGACGGGACGACGAGCGCGCCGAAGCGACCACGAACGGATCGTACGACCATCTCGACGTGCTCCCCGTAACCGCGGTGCTCGTGGCTCTGGGCTACCTCTCGCTGGTCTTCGCGTTCGCGACGCTGGCAACGTGAGACCGTCGGGCGGGCTCGAGGTGAGGGAGGCCGCGAACGCCACCGTTTCGAGGAACGAAGCGACTCGAGCGAGACGCCAAATTCCGTTTTCCGTCGCTGCCGCTCGCGAGTTTGCTCGCGGCAGAACGACGGGCGCGACGGGATTTGAACCCGCGACATCTTGGTCCGGAACCAAGAACTCTGTCCACTGAGCTACACGCCCTCTACACCGAATTACTGATACCGATCGTATAACGGTTGCTCTTCGTGTCGACTCGCGCCTCGAGTCCGACTACAGCGAGGACTCGGCATCGGGTGCGTCGGCGACCGCGCCGTCGGGCGAGGCGGGTTCCGAGAGTTCGATCTCGAGGCCGCCTTCGGTGGCGGCGATACCGACCAACCAGCCCTCGTACCGGAACGACAGCGACTGAAATCCGGAGTCGGGGTCGCAGATCGAATCCAGCGTGTCGGGGTCGATCGTATCGTAGAGGGGCTCGAGCGCGACGGGGTCGACCTCGTCGACGCGAGCGACCAGTTGGACGACCGCTGTACTCGTTCGTCGATCCTCGGTTGCGGCCACGCTCGTCGTCGGTCGTTGGGAGGTCACTACTAGCGGTGAACGGAGCGGGAGTAAAGAAGATGACCCAATATTTCGACGTCGAGATGACAGGGAACATTGACGTCTCGTGACGGAGAGCGTCGCCGTGTCGGTCACTCCCGTCGCGGGACCTCGTGGCGACCGAACCCGTACCGCAGCCGGCTCGCCAGGCGTCGGGAGAACCGTCCGTCGTCGGCCCGTGAACCGAATCGCTCGGAGAGGGCGGTGTAGATCAGCGGCAGCGGCACCTCCTGCTCGAGGGCCTCCTGGACCGTCCAGGTTCCCGTCGAGCCGCCCTCGACGCGGTCGGCGACGGTTCCCAGGTCGGTGCCCTCCTCGCGGAAGGCCTCCTCGCAGAGCTCGAGCAGCCAGGAACGGATCACCGCCCCATTGTTCCAGACCGAGGCCACGCCCTCGAGGTCGAGGTCGTACTGCCCCTCGTGGAGCAGCTCGAATCCCTCGCCGTAGGCCTGCATCAGCGCGTACTCGACGCCGTTGTGGACCATCTTGACGTAGTGGCCCGATCCCGCGGCGCCCATTCGCTCATGGCCGTCGGGACCGGTCGCGACGGCGTCGAAGACGGGTGCGAACTCCTCGTAGGCCCACTCGGGGCCGCCGACCATCAGCGAGAAGCCGAGTTCGGCGCCCGCCGGGCCGCCGGAGGTGCCACAGTCGAGGTAGGCCGCCGAGCAGGCCTCCGCGCGGCGCACCGAGTCCTCGAAGTGGGAGTTGCCGCCGTCGACGACGACGTCCTCGCTCCCGAGGTGGGAGTCGAGGTCCTCGAGGGTCGCGTCGACGGCCTCGCCAGCGGGGACCATCAGCCAGATCCGCTTTTCCTCGCCGAGTCGGTCCGCCAGGTCCGACACCGAGTCGGCCGGTTCCGCACCCGCGTCGGCCGCGGTCGCGACCGCCTCCGGGTCGAGGTCGAAGGCGACCACGTCGTGGCCCGCCTCGAGTGCACGACCGACGACGATCTGTCCCATCCGTCCGAGTCCGATAACGCCCAGTTGCACGAGCGGGGATGGGCGGGGCTGGGTGGTAGGGGTTGCGGTTCGTCGCGACCGCTCCGGACGGTCGGAGGCGGGGACGAGCCGATCCGCGATCGCCGCGGAAAACGCAAGGCGGTCGCGGCGATCAGTGGAGCGGTTCCTCGAGGCGGGCCCACCCGATCGCGTCGAGCACGACGATCCGCCCGTCGTGTTCGACGTAGACGCCGTTGTACTCGCCGCGGTCGGCCTCGTAGTACGGCAGCGAGTCCCTGATCGTGTCGACGACCGACCAGGCGCCGTCGCGCTCGAGGGTGACGTGTTCCCACTCCTCGCGGGCATCGTTGCGCACCGCCCGCTCGAGGGCCGTTCGCGCGCCCGGGATTCCGGCGAGCCGGGGCGCCGACGCGTCGATAACGGTCGCGCCCGTCGGAACCTCGTCGGCGATCCTCGCGCCGAGATTCGCCTTCGAGCGCCCCGGTTCGGTCTGCGAGCGGTCCGACTGGAGAACGTACCCGGCGGCCGCGGCCGTCCCGACTGCGAGCAGCGAGAGGGCCACTCCTTTGCCCCTGAACATCATAGACATACCTCTCAATAGCTAACTAAGTATCTTTCGTAACAATCTTCTTTTCAAATATATCTAGCAAGAAAGTACAGGTCGGTCAGACGAGCGCGGCAGCGTTGGACGTGATCGCACCGCCGACGACCAGCAGAAGGACGCCGACGGCCGCCCCCGCTCGGTACAGCGGGAGCGCCTCGACCGCCGGCTCCCGGAGCTTCTTCCCGTTGAGCCCCGACTCGAATCGTTTCGCGGCAATCTCGACGATCGCCGCGAAGACGAGCCAGAGGGCGACCATCGCGAGCACCAACTGCCCGTTGATCGTGTTGAACAGTCCCTCGGCGGTGTACTGGGTCCCCGCGAGGTGGCTGCCGGAGACGAACAGCGCCAGCGCGCTCACGCGGGAGATGAGCTTCAGCCTGCTCGAGACGGCCTCGAGCGGCTTCGTCGAGTTGAACGCGCCGTCCCGAGCTAGCGGCAGAACGACGAACGCGACGTAGAAGACGCTGCCGGCCCAGAGCGCGGCGAAGACGAGATGCGTCGTCTGGGCGAGGAACACATCGACCATACCGATGGGTTAGCGAGGGATGGTATCAGCGTTCCGACTCGCGGATGGTTCGAGCGGCTCCGGAACCCCGATGACGGCGAGCGAGGACGGAACCGCGCGGGACCGCGAGCCCGACCCCGCGACCGGGACGGTCCGTCCTCGGGGAGCCGCGGGCGTGTCGCGACTACTCGAGGTTCTCGCCCTGGTAGCTGCCATCGTAGGCGCCCTCGTGGTCAGCCTCGGCGAGGACGAGCTGGGCGATGCGGGCGTCGCGTGCGATCTCGACGTCGTGGTGGACCTGTAACAGTCCCTCGCCGCGTCCCTCGTAGCCGGCGTCCCAGACGGCGGTGTTGAGCATACAGGAGTTGCGCAGCAGCGACGAGCGCGGATAGACGAAACCGACGTGGCCCTCCGGGATCTCGATGCGCTCGCCGTAGCGGGCGACGTAGGCACCCTCGGGGAGGTAGTAGGTGTCGGGCGTCTTCTGTTCTAACTCCTCAAGCGGCCGGGCGACGCGGTCGCCGATCTGTTTGCCGTCCCGGCCGATTCGACCGGGCTCGAGCTGTTCGAAGACGACGTCGAGGGTGAGGTCGACGCCGTTGGGCTGGATCTGGTCGTCGGTCGTCGGGGAGACGTACTCCGCGACGAAGGCGCCGGAGCGGAACATAGCGTCGGTACGCTCCGGAGCTGAAAAAAGGGTATCCGTTCGAACCGGCCGTGACAGGGCGTTACGGGGCACGCGCGCGGGGGCTGTGGGGCGAACGCGACGGCGAACGCTTCGGCGACGCCCGCGAACTGACGAACGTTCAGTGGCGAGGCAATACTTACGCGAAACCCCGTCGAATGCCCGGAAATGACACGGTCGTTCCCGATAGAAACACGCTGGATTTATCAAGCCGGAAAGCCGAAATCCGGATGCTATGGGACAGACTCTCACCGAAAAGATTCTCGACGACCACCTCGTCGAGGGCGAGCTCGAGACCGGCGAGGAGATCGGGATCGAGATCGACCAGGTGCTCACCCAGGACACGACCGGGACGATGGTGTGGCTGCAGTTCGAGGCGATGGGGCTGGACGAGGTCCAGACCGAGATCGCCGCGCAGTACTGCGATCACCAGACTTACCAGTTCGACTTCAAGAACACGGACGACCACCGCTTCCTGCGCTCTGCGGCCGGTAAATATGGCGCTCACTTCTCTCGACCCGGCAACGGTATCTGCCACAACGTCCACCGCGAGAACTTCGCGGCCCCCGGCAAGACGCTGCTCGGCTCCGACAGCCACACGCCGACGCCCGGCGGCCTCGGCGAGCTCGCGATCGGCGCCGGCGGGATCGACGTCACCGTCGCGATGGGTGGCGCGCCCTACTACATCGAGATGCCCGAGGTCGTCAACGTCCGCCTCGAGGGTGAGCTCCCCGAGTGGGCCACCGCGAAGGACGTCATCCTCGAGCTGCTCCGTCGTCTCTCCGTGAAAGGCGGCGTCGGCAAGATCCTCGAGTACACCGGGCCGGGCGTCGAGACGCTCACCGCGCCCGAGCGGATGACGATCACCAACATGGGAACCGAACTCGGCGCGACGACGTCAATCTTCCCGACCGACGAGCAGACCGAGGACTACCTCGAGCGCGTCGGCCGCGGCGACGAGTACACCGAGCTCCAGCCCGACGACGACGCCGAGTACGACGACGAGATCGTCGTCGACCTCTCCGACCTCGAGCCGCTGATCGCCCAGCCCTCGATGCCGGACAACGTCGTTCCGGTCAGCGAGGTCGAAGGCGAGGACGTCAATCAGGTCATCGTCGGCTCCTGTACGAACGGCGGCTACGAGGACATCCTCCCTGTCGCGAAGATGCTCGAGGGACAGCAGACCTCGATGGAGACCGAGACGATCGTCGCGCCCGGCTCCAAGCAGGCCTCCGAGATGCTCGCCCGCGAGGGCTGGGTCGCGGAGATGATGGCCGCCGGCGTCAACTTCTCCGAGGCGACCTGCGGTGCCTGTATCGGCATCGGTCACGTTCCCGCCTCCGATTCGGTCTCGCTGCGCACGTTCAACCGCAACTTCGAGGGGCGCTCGGGCATCGAGGACGACAACGTCTACCTCTGCTCGCCGGAGGTCGCCGCCGCCGCGGCGCTCGAGGGCGAGATCACCGACCCGCGCAACCTCGACGACGTCGAGGCGCCCGGCGTCGAGCTCCCCGACGAATACGACGGCTCGAAGACGGACCTCATCAGTCCCGACGAGGCCGTCGACGACGAGCTCATCAAGGGCCCGAACATCGGCGACGTCCCGATCCGCGACGAGCTCGGCTCCGACATCTCCGGTGAGGCCCTGCTCAAGATGGAGGACAACATCACGACCGACCACATCATCCCCGCGACCCAGGACATCCTGATGTACCGGTCGAACGTCCCCAAGCTGAGCGAGTTTACCCTCTCCCGCGTCGACGACACCTTCGCCGAGCGCGCGCTCGAGGCCGACGGCGGCTTCCTCGTCGCCGGCGAGAACTACGGTCAGGGCTCCTCGCGCGAACACGCCGCGCTCTGCCCGATGTATCTGGGCATCGAGGGCGTCCTCGCACAGAGCTTCGCCCGGATCCACCGCGCGAACCTCTTCAACTTCGGCATCGTCCCGCTGACGATCGACGAGGACACCTACGAGTCGATCGACCAGGGCGACGAGATCGAGATCGTCGACGACGTCTACGACGCCGTCACCTCCGGTCAGGAGGAGTTCACCGTCCGCGTCAACGGCGAGGAGTTCACCGCGACGCTCGACGCCTCCGAGCGCGAGCGCTCGATCCTTGCGGCCGGCGGCAAGCTCTCCTGGACCCGCGACCAGGCCGAGGAAGGCGGCGCCGCACCCGCCGACGACTGATCGCAACCGACGCTTCGACCTTCAGTTTTTTCGCCGACGAACCGGCCGAGAGTCCCGCGTCACGCTCGAGCGACGGACGTCCGGGCGACGCTCGAGAACGAACAGCGTCTTGTGGCCGCGGCCGATAGCTCGAGCGAATGTCCGCCGAGCACGCGAACGCAGGCTACCGACGGCTGTTCGACCGCGAGGGGCTGACCTTCGGCGCGGGCTTTCCCCTGACCGGGGCGAACCGCTCGACGCCCGATCACGAGGCGGAGATCGAACTCGCGACCCTCGCCGAGGAGCTAGGGTTCGACGGGCTCTGGGCGCGGGACGTCCCCACGTTCTGGCCGAAGTTCGGCGACGCGGGCCAGACGTTCGACACCTGGCCGTGGCTCTCCCACGTCGCCGCTCATACCGACGAGATCGCGCTGGGCACCTCGAGCGTCGTCCTCCCGCTCCGTCACCCGTTACACGTCGCGAAGTCGGCCGCGACGGTCGATCGCCTCTCCGACGGCCGACTCGTGATGGGGGTCGCCTCCGGCGACCGCGACCCGGAGTACCCGGCTTTCGGCGTCGACCGCGAAAATCGGGGCGAGCTGTTCCGCGAGAGCGTCGCGGCCCTGCGAACGGTCTGGACGGAGGACTACCCCGAGCTCGAGGATCGGTGGGGCAGCCTCGAGGGCGAACTGGACGTCGTCCCGAAGCCGACGGCGGGGACGATCCCCCTGCTGCCGACCGGGAACTCCCGACAGACCGACGAGTGGATCGCCGCGCACGGCGACGGCTGGCTGTTCTACCACCTGCCCGAGTCGACCCTCGAGAGCTACATCGCACAGTGGCGCGAGGCGACTGCGGACAAACCGTTCGCGATCGCGGTCCGGGTCGAACTCGCTGACGATCCGACGGCAGAACCCGAGCCACTGCACCTGGGCTACCGGGCCGGTGTCGAGTGGTATCGCGACTACTTCCGTCGGCTCGAGTCCTACGGCCTCGATCACGCGATCATCGGGTTGCAGAACGAGGACAGGGAGCGAGCGTTCGAGCGGTTCGCCGACGAGATCCTCGCCGAGCTATGACATCCTCCCTGGCGTGAACGCCGGGGTTTCCTCCGTGAGAGTTTCAGTCGGTCTAAGAGCCTCTAGAGGCAACATTCCCGTCGAAGTGGACGGTACTCGGGTCTGTGCGCTGATTTTTGGGACGATGAGAGCGTGGTAACTCTGACCAGTCATGGTCGTCCCACTCGAACCGCACGGGCCGTGCCATCGGCCTGACTGCTTGATCTGTCTGCCGCTCCAAAAACGTCTCTGACGCCGTGAGGTCGGCGTGGCCCTCGAACCCACACGGACAGATGAGTGTGTCCTGGTGGCGCGTCGTTCGGTCTGTGGACCCACACTGCGGGCATTCTTGACTGGTCCATGCTTCCGACCGAACCTCAACCGAGATTCCATATTCCTCGACTGTACACGCCAGTCGTTCGGTAAACTGCCTGAACGCCCAGAAGTTGTGTGTCTTGGCGTTGGTTTCAACCGACCAGTGTGTCTCCAGCACGTCGGTTAACCTGCCGATATACACGGTATCAACGCCTTCGGCGTACAGTCGGTCTAGCAGATCACGACACAACGCCTCTTGTGCGTGGTCGCGGCGACGGGTCCGTTTCCGATACCGTCGCCGAATACGTTCGCTACTGTATCGGCCATCTCCGAGTTTCGACTGCAACTCGGCAATGTGGCGTGTAGTGTCGCGGAATCGCTGGAACAGGTCGCGGCCCTCATACAGATATTGCTGACCGGTCGTGGTGGTACAGGCGACGAGATTGTTCGCACCGATGTCCAGAGCGGCTTTTTCGGAAGCCAGTGGAGTGTCCCATGCATCGTCAGAAACAGTCACGGGTTGCGAAGCTCTGAACGTGTCGTCAATCTTGTCGTACCACAAGTCCAACCGACCCTGTTTCTCGTAGTCAGGCCAGTTCGGGTCACCAGCGATTTCCAGCCGGAGACGCCCGGTGTGGTCGTATCTGTCTTTCAATTCACTTCCGACCAGTATCTCAAGCCGGGAACGGTCGCCCCACTCGACGGTGTACGAGGTGTTGCGAATGACGGTCTTGAGTTGCCGCCCGTCGTCTTCGTTGCCACGGAAGCCCGGCGGCTCGGGGTGTTCAGTGACCGACGTATCCGAATCATCGTAGTACTGCTCTTTGAGTCGGAAGAAGCCTCGCCACGCTTCTGAGTTCTTCCGAATCACCTGTTGGGCGGTAGACGCACCGAGAACGCCTTTGTACCTGCCTTCAAGTTGGCCTGTATCGGCGTCCCATACGTCCTCGCCGCCATACCCGTCCTCGTCGTTGTACCGCATGAGGCGTTCGTAGTTGGTTTGGTTCCAGAGAGCGGCAGAAGCGTCCAACAGGTCCCGGAGCAGCTGCTCTCCGCTATCGGAGAGCGGTCGCACTGTGAACATGTTGGTACGCTTCATTCCCATTTTGATGTTTGAACTGACTCGTGTTGAAGGCCAGCCATCCGGGGTGAAAGTGAACCTGATACCGACTGGTGGAGACCCAGGCCTGGCAGTCTGGTAGTGGTTTGCCACCGAAACTGATTCGATTCACGCCCGCCCTGTTCGCTCCTCGGTTCCGACAACGAATGTCGGAACACTCGTTACTCACAGGAAGGGCGGGACTCTCTCGCTATCAAAGGTAGGTCGCCGTCTCTCTCGCGGACGCTCACGCCGGATACCGATCGCGCCACGGCCGCCGTCGCTCGAGGGCCGCGCTGGCTGCGAGGACGTCGGCGTCGCCGAACCGTGCCCCGGCGAGCTGGAGCCCGACGGGCAGGCCGTCGACGAACCCCGCGGGGACCGACGCGGCGGGGTGGCCAGTGAGGTTGTACGGCTGGGTGAGCACCCAGCCCCGACGCGGACTGACGTCGACGCCGTCGATCGTCGTCGGGGCCTCGCCGTGGGGAAACGGCGTCGTCGCGAGCGTCGCCGACGCGATCAGATCGAACTCCTCGAATCGGTCCTGCAGGCCGTCGAAGATCCGCGATCGGACGACGTCGGCTCGCGTGAGCTTTCGGACGGTCGGCGGCGTCGCGTCCACGACGGTCTCGACGAAGGCGTCGTGGAGTCGGTCGCGGTCCTCGCCGCGTGGATCGTATCCCGCCGCCTCGAGGTCGTCGAGGGTCGCCTGCCAGCGGACCGTCGCCATCGCGTAGAACGCCTCGAGGATCTCCTCGCGGTCGTGTCCGAACTCCGGGTCGACCTCCTCGACGGTCGCGCCGGCCCGCTCGAGGGCGCCGACGGCGTCGTCGATCGTCTCCCGAACTGCGGGCTCGAGCGGGTAGACCCCCAGGTCGGGGCTGTAGGCGATCCGCAAGTCGTCGATCGGGCGGTCGACGGCCGCGAGGTAGTCGTCGGTCGCGGGTACGGAGTGGGGGTCGTCGCGGTGGGTCCCGGCCATCGCCGAAAGCGCGAGCGCGGCGTCCTCGACGGTGCGGGTCATCGGCCCGACGTGGTAAAACGGCGTGTGGCTCGCGAAGGCGTTGGGGCGATCGACGTTCGGTACCAGTCCGTACGTGGGCTTGAGGCCGTAGACGCCGCAGGCACTGGCCGGGATGCGAATCGAACCGCCAGTGTCCGACCCGGGCGCCAGCGGGACGAGGCGATCGGCGAGCGCCGCCCCCGCTCCGCCCGAGGAACCGCCGGCGGTGCGCTCGAGGTCGAAGGGCGTACTCGTCGGGCCGATGACGCGGTTGTCCGTCGTCGTCCCCACGCCGAACTCGGGCGCGTTGGTCTTGCCGACGACGATCGCACCCGCCGCCTTCAGGCGGGCGACGTACGCCGTATCGGCGTCGGCGACCCGATCCTCGAGCAGCAGCGAGCCGGACGTCGTCTCGATCCCCGCGGCGTCGTCGATGTCCTTGACGGCGACGGGAACGCCGTGAAGCGGGCCGAGCGGTTCGCCCTCGTCGATCGCGCGCTCGGCGTCGCGGGCCGCCTCGCGAGCGGACTCCTCGGCGACGGTCACGAACGCGTTCGTCCGTTCGTTTCGCTCGCGGATCCGCTCGAGGTGGTCGTCGACGACGTCGACGGGGGAGCGCTCGCCGTCCCTGACGCGCCTCGCGATCCCGGCCGCGGAAAACTGCGTGCTATCTCCGCCCATAGTGACCGTCACACGAACGGAGGGATAAGCGTGGGTCCGGCGGCTTCAACCGCGAACGAACCGCGACGGCTCGAGGGGCGTCCGGTGGCGCCATCAGAACCGGTCGATCGCGAACGGCTCGATCGGGTGGTCGGTCTCGCCCTCGAGTGCGAGGTCGGCGAGGATCTCGCCGAGGACGCTGGCGAACTTGAAGCCGTGGCCGGAGAAGCCGGCGCCGACGACTACTCGCGGCTCCTCGGAGAGCGTATCGAGGACGAAGTCGTCGTCGGGCGTGTTCGTAAAGAGGCAGGTCCGAAGTCCCACCGTCGGCCCCGCGCCGTCGGGGAAGTACCGTTCGGCGAACTCGCGGAGGAGTCGCTCGTCGGTCTGGGTCGGCTCGCGCTCGAAGGCGTCGGGGTCGACGGTCTCCTCGCGGTGGTTGTACCGCCCGAGCTTGAACCCGGGAACGTCGTGGACCGGGAACCCGTAGTAGCGTCCCTCCGGGACCTCGATGTTCCAGACCGGGAACCGCTCGCGGTCGAAGTGATCGGGCTCGGTCGGCTGGAACCACGCCAGCACCTGCCGTTCGGGAACGAGCACCGACTCGAGGGCGTCGACGAACCGTCCGGCCCACGCGCCCGCGGTGACGACGAGGCGGTCGGCCTCGTAGCCGTCGTGGTCGGTCTCGACGCGGACGCCGTCGCTCGTCGGGCGCCAGTCGACGACCCGTTCTCGAGCCCGGATCGTCGCCCCCGCCCCGTGGGCGCGCTCGACGTGGGCGACGGTGCAGGCCTCGGGCTCGAGGAAGCCCCCGTCGGGCTGGTAGATCGCCTCGTACCCCTCCGGCAGCCGGTAGCCGGGGTAGCGCTCTGTCAGCTCGGCACTCGAGAGGTCCTCGTACTCGAGGCCGTGTTCTTCGCAGGAACGTCGCGACCCCGTCACGACCTCGCCGTCCGCGGGTCCGGCGTCGACCGATCCCGTCCGGTAGAACAGCTGGCGACCGCTCCCGTCCTCGAGATCGGCCCACAGCTCGGCGGCGCGTTTCGCGAGGGGGACGTAAGCGGGGTCCTCGGCGTAGGCGAGCCGAAACATCCTGGAGCGGCCGTGCGAGGAGCCGTAGCCGTGCGGGATGTCGTACCGCTCGAGACCCAGCACGTCGGCTCCGCGGGCCGCGAGGTGGGCGGTCGCGGCGCTGCCGACCCCGCCCACCCCGAGGACGATGGCGTCGTACCGATCGCTCATGGGGGCGTCTACGGGGAGGGGTACGAAAACGCTACTCCCGGCGGGCACGTTCGCGGATCCGACGCTGCTGGCGGCGTTCCGCCACGTGGCGCAGTCCGTCGGCCAGCCCGTCGCGGACCTCGTCCTCGAAGGCGTCGACGTCCTCGAGGAAGTCCGTCGAGAACTCCTCGACGAGCTCGTAGGTCCAGCGGTCGCTGACCGCCCCCGCCGGCAGGTGCTCGTCGCGCAGGCCGTCTGCCCACTCCTCGTGGCCGGCCTCGCGCAGCTGGTCCTCGGCGTCGCCGAGGCGGTCCATCGCGTGACCCAGCTCGTGGTGGAACCGGAGGAGATCGCCGTACGCCCGGTGGACGTACTCGATACCGAGCTGGAGGTCGTGCAGGGCGTCCTCCTCGAGGTCGCTCAACTCGAGGTCGTCCGGATCGGAGTCGGGACTCATTCGTCGTCCCGACGGCGACGATCGGAAAAGCCGTTTCAGGAACGGCAACGGGTGCCGGTTCCGGAAGCCGCCCCGGGCTACCGCGCCGGTTCCGATCGTGGCGCCCTCGGCGTCGACGACCGTCGACCTCGAGGAACGACGCGTCTCGAGACGTCGCCGAGCGCCCCTCAGGCGTCGCTCCGAAGCAACGCGGCGAACTCCCGGGCGAACGACTCGACGGCCTCCCAGTCGGTGTACTCGTAGTCCCGCGAGGTGTCGGTATCCCCGCCCGCTCGTCCGGCGATCCGGCGCATCACGAACCGCTCGAGCAGGCCGTACTCGCTGTACTTGAGCGCCCCCGCGACGGCGAGCGTCCCGTCGGGTTTCCACCCCGTCTCCTCGAGGAACGCCTCGAGCAGGGCCGCCGCGGGCGCGCGGTCCTCGGGGTCGTCGTGGGCCGCTGTCAGACTGACCGAGAAAAAGGCCGAGGGGCGACGGTTCAGGGTCTCGCAGTGCTCCCGGACGAACGTCTCGACGTACGCCTGGTGGCTGCCGCGGTGGATCGAGGCGCCGACGACGATCCCGTCGTAGGTGTCGGGCTCCAGGTCGGCCGGCGAGTGGGCGAGGTGAACCAGCGTCGGGTCGTGACCCGCCTTCTCGAGGACGTCGGCCACGCGCTCGGCGACGGCCGCGGTCTGGCCCTCGCCGGTCCCGTAGCAGACGAGCGCCCGCGCCATCAGCGGTCACCCCGATCGGTGCGAACGAACATACGCGACCACCCACGCCCAGCCCCATCAAGACCCCAGGAGGTTCCGCTCAGAGCGCGATCCGATCGCCGAGGGCCGGGGCTGTCGCGTCGAACCCGTCCTCGCGGAGTTCGGCGGCGAAGGCCTCGCAGCGATCGCCGTGATCGACGAGCACCCGGGCGTCGGCGTAGTCCTCAAGAAACTCGAGGAGTCCCGCCCGATCCGCATGCGCGGAGAAGTCGTACTGCTCGACCTGCGCGCTGACCCGCATCGAGCGCCCGTCGATGACCGCGCTCCCGGTCTCGTAGAGCTCGCGGCCGGGCGTTCCCTCGACCTGGTGGCCCGTCAGGGTGATCTTGTTGGTCGGATGGGAGCGGACAGCGGGAACGTAGGTCATCGCGGGGCCGCCGTGGAGCATCCCGCTCGTCGTTATAACCGCCGTGTTCTGCTCGGCGATACGTTTGCGTTGGCCGTCGCGTCCTGTGACGAACCGTGCGTGAGACTTCGCTCGTCGAAACGCGTCTGCGTCGCGGAGAAATTCGGGATGGTGAATCAACATCTCCGTGATTCGTTTCCCCATCCCGTCGACGTAGCAGGAAATGTCGTGTCGCTCGCAGAGCAGCAGCATCTCCTGGGTTCGCCCGATCGCGAACGCGGGAATCACGACCGTCCCACCGTCCCACAGCGTCCGCTCGACGCTTTCGACGAACCGGTCCGCGGTAGCGGATCGGTCCCCACGTTCGACGTCCGAGTACGTACTCTCGCAGATCACCACGTCGGCATCGGGGCGGGCGGTCGTAGCGGACACTAACTGCTGGTCCTCGGTGTGGAAGTCCCCGGTGTAGAGCAGTCTAGTCTCCCCGTCGTCGACGAGGACGTGCGCAGATCCCGGGATGTGGCCCGCGTTGTAGAACGTCACCTCGTGACCCGCGGCCTCGAACGACTCCCGGTAGCCGTGCGTCCTCGAGACCTGCGTGACTCGCTGGACGTCCGTTTCGGTAAAGGGACACCGCGTGGTCCCGCCGTGTAACTTCAGCGTGTCTCGAGCGAGCGTCAGTGCGAACTCGCGCGTCGGCGGCGTCCAGTGGATCGACGGGCGAGCGTCGCCGCTGAGCAGCGAGGGAATCACGCCGACGTGGTCGAGGTGGCCGTGGCTTGCCACGACCGCGTCGGGATCGGCGTCGCCCGGGAACTGCGGCGGGGTCCCCGACTTCGTCCCGTAGTCGAGCAGGAGGCGATCGTTGACCAGAATCGCGCTCCGGCCGACTTCTCCTGCACCGCCCAGAAACCGAATATCCATTAGCGACCGGTAGTCGCTCGTGTCGTTTGACAACGTCGAATCGTCTCGCCTCGGTTAGGAGCCGAACGCTCACTATCGTTGGTGGTGAGAGAACGAAACGAGGATGACGGCCTACCGTTTCCGCGTCAAGTTCGATCCGGACCCGACGTCGCTGTGGCGAGACGTTGTCGTCGGATCGGACCGCACGCTCGAGGAGTTCCAGACGACGATCAACACCGCACTAGGGCTCGACCGGGGACACCTCTGGTTCATCGGCACCGACGAAGACTACTGGCGTAGCGACGTGAAGTATCAGTGTCCACAGGAGTTCGAAGAGATGTCGAGCAGCGAGCCGATGAGATTCGACGAGGAAACGCACAACGCGGGCGAGACCACAGTCGGCGACATGGTCGAGCAGTTGGGGCTCGACGACCGCGACCGGATCTGTTACGGAGGTGCAAGGAGAAAGCCCCGCCCTTTAGGGCGGGGAGGATGTCAACTGTACGACTACGGCGACGAGTGGCGCTTCTACGCGATTCTCAAGGAGATCATCGGCGATCGAATCGACGATACGACCCCCGAGATCGACGAGGCGCGAGGCGATGGTATCGAGCAGTACGACCCCGGTCGGTGACGGTGCTGTCGTGCTCGGCGAGCGTCGGCTCCTCGCAGAACAAGCGATCAGTGACGCTTCCGATACCGATCTCCATAGCAAGCTCCCTCGAGATTGGATCTCCTGTTCTGACTAATTTCCTTCGTCAACCGGAAATAGCTGTCACACGTCCTTGGACGGCCACTGAGAGAGCCCCGGTCGGTCGTTCTCCCACGCCACCAACTCGAGAATCGACGGGACGAGCGAGAGCCGCTGTTCAAGGACGTTCACCGGATGGCTGTCGTGGAACACGGCTGGTTTCCGAGCAACTGTTTCGTCACGAAAGTCGAGCCGGAAGTGACACTTCCCGAGGTCGGGATGGGTTTCGTCCTGGTGCCATCCGAACGAGTAGTTCCGTTCCCCATCGATCCACTGAATCTCGTAGTGATCGTACTCGGCGTCGTCCGGAAACTCGAACTCGACGCGAAGTTCGGCCGTCTCCGAGGGATACGGCTTTCCCAATAGAACCTCGGGATCGACCGTCGCGTAAACCTCGTGTCGTCGGATCGAACTCGGCGCGTATCGGACGTCGCGGCACCCGCCCTGGTTTCTCAGCCACGTTTGGATCTCACCGTGAGCGGCGTGCTGGTCGAGTAAACTCCGGTGAGCGAGGAAGACGAACAGCGACGCCATCGATTACTGCGCCGCCTCGCTCGGTCGCGGGTCGGACTCGGGACCGGTGACGCTTTCGAGATCGTCGTACAGGGAGAGCGCGTGGTCGACGAGACGCTTCGTTTCTTGGGAGCGCTCCCACCGGCGGATGACCGTGTTTCGCTCCCGAATCTCGTCGCTCGACAGGTCCGCGTCAGTCACGGACTCTTCCAGTTCGTTCAGAGAGTTCACGCCGTAGGTGTCCTGCCACGCTTCGATCTGCTCCTGTATCTCTGCGACTTCGTTCCGCAGCTCGTCTTTGGTATGTTCGGCCGCGAGTTCTTCCACGCGGTCGAGATAGCGCCGCCGATAGTCGGGGCCGTACCGGTACTGCGTCTCGATCCCGCTGTCGTCTTCGACGCGCTTGAGCTGCCCGTACTCGACGAGTCGCTCGAGTTCGTCTTTCGTGGTGTCCCACGACGCGACGTCTGCTTCGTTCTTGATCCAGTTGACTGACCGAGGTCGGGTGAGCGTGAGCGCGATCTTTCGGACGCGCTCCCGGGTACTGAGTCCTTCAGTCCACGAGTCCATGATTTGTCACCTGTGTTGAGGTACGGGACAGGATCTATTATAATTTGGCCTCGGTCAGAATATAGTGACCTATTTATATTGAATGCCCTTCGTCAACCGGCGACCGCTAGCGGGTCTTCGTTTCCAGACATCCCACTCGTCGTTATAACCGCCGTGTTCTGCTCGGCGATACGTTTTCGAGGTGGCCGTGGCTTGCCACGATCGCGTCGGGAGCGGCGTCGCCCGGGAACTGCGGCGGGGTTCCCGACTTCGCCCCGTAGTCGAGCGGGAGGCAATCGGTGACCAGGATCGCGCTCCGGCCGACTTCTCCCGCACCGCCCAGAAACCGAATATCCATCGTCGGTACGTAGCTGTCCATGCCGTTGACGCCATCGGTTGACCGAAACGAGGGTCTCGAGACCGTCTCCGGTGGCGTCGCGTCGTTCGGTCCCCACTCTCACGACAGTCAGCATCAAATCGCCTCGAAGCAGGAATCCCCATCTGCTCACGGGCGTGAAGCGCCCGTTCGCGTGGTCCGTGAGACCTTCGGTCTCACGCTCCCCTCAAGCGCGCCGTCAGGCGAGCGGTAGGGTGGGAGGTCACAAAGTAGTGTAATTCAATCTTCGGACGTGACTTGTCTCGGGGCTTCTTGAGCAGGTGCTGGGGGTTCGTGGGTACCGAAGTCGGGATGGGTCTCTTCCATCCACAGGAACACGACTGCCCCCGAGATGAACATTAGGATTGCAGTCATGTAGAACGCAGCTTCGGTGTTCACGAACTGCATCGTGAGGCCGATCAGGATCGCGCCGACGCCGTAGCCCGAGTCACGCCACATCCGGTAGACGCCCATGCCTGCCGACCGCCACGTCGGGTGAGCCGCGTCGCTCGGGACCGTCATCAGGTTCGGGTAGAGCAGCGCCATCCCCAGACCGGAGACGCCGGCCAGGACGGCCCACGGGAGGTAGCTCTCGACGAATACCATCCCGAGGACGCCGACACCGGCGATGAACATTCCCACGACGACCGGCGGCCGGCGACCGATGCGGTCAGCGAGACCGCCGGTCCCGATCTGGAGGAAGTACATCGCGCTGTGAACGCCGACGACGACGCCGACGGCCTCGATCGCGAGGCCCTGACTCGTGAGATACAGCGGGACAGCGATCCAGAACAGCGTGTCCACGAAGTTCTCGATGTGGCCGGCTTGGGCCGCCGCGAACAGCGTCTTGTCGCCGTAGGTCGCCCGCTTCAGCACCTCGTTGAACGGGAGGTTCGCGTCGTGGTGGTCGTCGTCGCCCTCCAGTTGCGCGAGCTGGACCGTCTCCTTGATGAGGAAGATCGAGATGAGGAACGCCAGCACCACGACGGCCGCGAGGAAGTAGAACGGCTCGGGCCGGAGACTGGTCTGGCCGGCGATGACCCCGGTGATCCACGCGCCCGCGGCGACGCCGGTGTAGCCGAAGGCCTCGTCGATACCGACGGCGAGCCCGCGCTGGTCGGGACCCGCGAGGTCGATCTTGGCGTTGATCGCCATGCTCCAGGTCAGTGCCTGGTTGATCCCCAGCAGGATGTTCCCGACGGTGATCCAGCTCCAGCTCGGCGCATAGATGAGAATCACCGGGATCGGCAGGGCGGTGAGCCAGCCGAGAACGAGCACCGGTTTGCGGCCGTACTCCTCGCCCCACTTGCCGGCATAGAGGTTGAGCAGCGCCTTGACGAAGCCGAAGGAGACGACGAACGAGCCGATGACGAAAAACGACTCGACGCCGAGCACTTCCTCGCCCAGCACGGGGACGACCGTGCGCTCAGAGCCGATCGTCAGCCCCGTCGCGAACACCAGCAGGACGTGCAGCGAGAACTGTCCGAGGTGTTCGCGAATGCCCTGTTTCAAGTCAGTTTGTCCGCTCATCGATTACTCGGCTGCACAGCGGTTGGGACCTAGTTCGAGCTCGGACAGTTCCTCGTCGGGGACGTCCTCCTGTCCGACGTTCGTGCGCTTGACGCGCTCGAAGTTCGGCGGATGGTCCGGGATGTCCGAGGCGAGCGTCTCGATGAACTCCTCGCGGTCACGGTTGAGATCCGCGTTTTGCGCTTTGACGTCACCGAGCGTCGCAGTCACTGGTGGCTCTGGTGAGCCGGGATCGTGTGCTGGGAGGACGACGGCGTCGTCCGGCCGATCCAGCAGGCGCTGGAGGCTCTCGTAGAGCGTTGCGGCGTTGGCTTCGACGTCGGACTCTTCGATCCCGGCTTCGACGCCGAGTTCGACGCGGCCGACGCTCTCGTGGAAGAGCGTATCGCCCGTGAGCAGGGCCTCGCCCTCGAGATCGAACGAGACGCTGCCCTCGCTGTGTCCCGGCGTGTGGATTACGTCGACGTCAACGTTCCCGACTTCGATCGTCGCTTCGTCTTCAACCGGGGTAGCGTCGATCGCGAGCGCGTCCTTCGGATGGAGGTAGTACGGAACGTCGTGACGCTCGGCGAGTTCCGCGCCGCCGGAGACGTGGTCAGCGTGCGCGTGCGTGTCGAAGACGCCGACGAGGTCGGCGTCGTGCTCCTCCAGGATCGCATCGTACTCGTCGAGGTAGTGGGAGGGATCGAATACGGCGGCCTCGCCGTCCGAAATCAGGACGTGCGAGAGACAGCCCTTCCCGGGTCGGGCGACCTGAACGAGCGTCCCGTCGAGGTCGGCCTGGACGGAAGCGCTTCGATGGACGCGGCTCCACCCGTTCATCCCGTCGGTGAGCGTCGCGGCGTCGTAGCCCATCTCTCGCAGGACGTCCGTCGCCGTCTGCGAGACGACTCCCGCGGCGCAGACGGTGACGATCTCTTTCTCTTCGGGCAGGTCTTCGAGGACATCTCCTGCCATCTCCGGATCGTCCTGTAGTTCGTCGTAGACGTCGACGTTGACGCTGTCCGGGATATGCCACTCGTCGTAGTCCGCTTGGTGCCGAATGTCGAGGACGAGAACGTCGTCCTCGTCGGCCCGTAGTCGTGCACCGAGTTCGTCCGGATTCAGTTCTGGCATCAGTGTCCCCTGATAAGAGGCGTCTCTGCATATGGGTAGTGCCGGTCATGACCGGCACGGATATTGGGATAGAGATCGAATAGTGCGTATGAGTCTGTACGAGGCCTCGTTCCGGGTAAAACACGAGTGTCCCTATCGGGAGATTTCGGAACGGCACCCGGACCTCACGATACGCGAGTGGTACTTGAGCGACTGCCAAGTGCTCGAGATCACGTCCTCGGAAACCCCGACGGACGAGTTGCTCGAGGAGATAGACAGTCTGGGAACGATTCTGCACCGCTCGGTCGACGACTCCGGGCTGCACGTCGTCACGCAGTCGTGTCTCTGTTCGCTGGAAGGGTCGATCATCGACCGGTTCGAGGAGTACAACTGCCTGTACCAGCCGCCGACGATCCACCGACAGGGCTGGGAGCACTACTCGGTGATCGCGTTCGACGAGGATGATGTTCGAGCGCTGATTCGGGACCTCGAATCCGATCGGGACATCGACGTCCTCTCGAAGACCGCCATCGAGGAACAGCAGATCCCGCACAGCATGTTAGCGCCCGTCGATCAACTCTTCGAGGATCTCACCGAGCGACAGCTGGCGGCGCTTCGGTTGGCCCTCGAGAGCGGGTACTACGAACAGCCCCGGAAGACGTCGCTACGCGACTTGGCCGAGCGGACCTCCGTAGCCCGATCGACGTACGAGGAGCACCTCCGGAAAGCTGAGAACAAACTCCTCACGAACGCGGGCGAGTTCTTACGGTTGGTGACGGCGACTTCCACGGAAGACCCGCTGTACGTCGAGCAACCGCGAACACCCGAACAGAACGCCGACTGACCACGCTACGTGCCAACTCCGTCGTAGCGGTAGCCGACGGTCAGCACTTCGTCGGCGCCTTCGACGATGCGAAGGCAGTCACCCATTCGTCGAACGGAGTCTGAGGTCGTCGGGGGCGATCTCACGAGAGTCGAGGCAGGTTCCACAGGCGAAGAGGGTCCCGCCGTTTTGCGTGTCCTTGCGAATAACCCCGTGGAGGACGATACTGTCACACACTCGCAGACGGGAGCAGATCGCTCACTCGCAATCGCGCTCGTCGCTGTCGGGTCGGTCGTCGTCGCCGAGATCGCCGGCGAGTCGGTGCTGCTGGTCGATCCCTGGCAGCGTACTCGGGTCGCGATCAGCCGGAAACGACGCGCCCTCCGCGAGGAGGTCGTCGAACACCCACGTCGCGGTCGCCGCGCGGACCTGCCGTAAGTACGCGTCGCGCCCGCTCGTCAGCTGGCGGATCCGCGCCCCGTCGAAGGCCGCGATCAACAGCGCCGCGGTCTCCTCGGGATCGTGTTCCCGGAACTCGTCGGCCTCGAGACCGTCCCGGAGGATCTCCTCGAGGATCTCGCGAAGCTGGTCGTCGCTCTTGCGGAGCTTCTCGCGGAACCGGTCGTTGTACGGCGCCTGCGTGCGCAACTCGAGCATCGCGACGTGAAACGACTGCCGATCGTCTTCTCCGGGGCCGTAGAGGAACCAGTCGACGAACGCCGCCAGCCGTTCGACCGGCGGGAGCGCTCGCGTCTCGGCGGCCCGCTCCTCGAAGCGCTCGAAGAGATACTCGAGGAAATCCGCCAACAGGTCCTCCTTGGAGTCGTAGTGGTAGAACAGCAGCGACTTGCTCTTGTCGGTCCTGTCGGCGATATCCTGGGCCGTCAGCGCGGTGTAGCCGTGTTCGCACAGCGCCTCGTAGGTCGCGCGCATGATCGATGCGCGAACGTCCGGATCGGTCACTAACTGACTAGTTAGTCAGTACCGGCAAAGGGGGTTTCGGTTCGACGCCGCTACGGACGGTACCGTCGCACCCCGAAGGGCTCGTAGCCGCCGAAGGCGATCTCGAGCGACCCCATCCACCAGTTCCATCGCTCGGGCGGGCCACCGTCGGGCGCGTCCGCGAGTTCGTCGACGACGACGTCGTCGGTTAGCGGGATGCCGGTATCGTCCCGGTAGCGCCCGTCGTCGGCGAGGTCGGCGGCCTGGCGGGCGACGACGCGGGCGCCGCCGCTCGTACCGCCGAACGCCTCGCGCAGGCGACCTTCGAGTCGGTCGGGATCGACGCTCACGGGGGACGTACGCGCCGGAGCCGTTAAACGGCGACGGCTCCGTTCGGGCGCTCATCCGAGGCCGTGTTTCGATGTGTTTTTGAGCGCGCGCCGTTTTTCACCGGGCATGGCGAGTTTCACAGTCGTCGTTGGCGATCCGGACTCCGGGTCGACCTACCAGCTCGAAGCGGACGATCAGGACGCGAACCGGTTCATCGGCAAGTCGATCGGCGAGGAAGTCGACGGCGGCGCCGTCGGTCTCGACGGCTACACCCTCGAGATCACCGGCGGTTCCGACGAGGCCGGCCGACCGCTCAACCCCGACGTCGCCGGGCCAAACCTCGAGGAGGTCCTGATGAAGGGCCGCCAGGTCGGCTACAAGCCCACCCGGGACGGCGAGCGTCGACGCGTCACCGTTCGCGGCAGCGAGGTCTCCGACGCCGTCGCACAGATCAACGCCTCGGTCGTCGAGTCCGGTAGCAGCGATATCGACGAGCTGCTGGGCGACGACGACGAGTAACGACCCCGCCGTTTTCTCTACTCACCGATGGCAGACAGAGTCTCGAGCGATCATCCGTCGGTTCGGACCGTCCGCTCGACGCGTACGGAGACCGCGACGGGAAGCAAACTCGAGGTTCCGGCCGAGGACCGCGACGCGTTCGTCCCCGACGAGGTCGTCCGAATCGACCTCGACGGCACCGAACGGTTCGCCCGCGTCGAGCGCGCGCTCACGGGCGAGGAACTCTCCGTTCCCGGCGTCTACGATACCCCGGAGCTCGCCCGGAACCCGGGCGAGGGAGCCGATCGCCTCGAGGAGTGGATCGACGACCACGGCATCCGTTCGGGGGGGTCGGTGCTGATCGACGTCGTCGAATCCGACTTTCTCTACGGGCTCCGCGAACCCGGCGAGACGAACTTCTACGACGCCCGAGAACCGCCGAGCGACAGCCTGAGCGACATCGCGAGCGGGCTGGACCCGGAGTGATGGAACGGGCTCCGACCGCTACGACTCCGGTCGCTCGGAGAGAAACCGTTTCAGTAACAGTCCGAACGCCAGGTGCTGTCGCATCGTCCGCTCGAGGGTCGCGCGGACGTACTCATCGTCGACGACGGCGTACTCCTTGGTCCGGACCTTCGCGTGCATCTCGAGGACGTCCCGGTCCTCGAGGTCGTGGAGGCACGGATACACCGTTCCCGGGCTGAGCTGCGCGTCGAACAGATCGCTCAGGTCCGCGAGCAGCTCCTTCCCGTGTGTCGACCCGCGAGCGGAGACGAGAACCAACAGCAGTTCCTCGAGGTTTCCCTTGACCAGCGACTCGTCGAACGCGACCTCCTCGGTCGCGAGCGCGTCGGGTATCCGTTCGAGCAGTTCCTCGAGTTCGTGTTCGGTCGGCTCCGCGTCGACGGCTTCGAGAGGACGAACGCTTCCGGCGCGGGTCCCGGGGGGGCCGGCGACCGGGGCGGCGAGGGAGGGATTGTGTTTCCCCATTTGCAGCCACGGTGGTGTCGCGGCGGGGCCGGCGTCGCCCGCGCCGGCGCGCGCGCCGGCCGGCCGGCGTCATCCGCGAGGAGCGGTCGCCGTGGCGACGCTTCCGTTCGCGTCGGTCGATCGGTGCGTAACCCATCCGACTACTATTCCCTAGTATCGAAGCATAATAAATACCAGTATACTTTACAATCAAGAATTAATATGTTTAGGGGAAACGAAACCGGGGTCTGGCGTGTAACACGGTTATTCGGGGAAATAATCCGGTCTAACGAAATAGGCTGACTTCTGGATGTGCGAACAGCTACGTTTTCGTGAACGTACACCCGACGGGATCGGTTCGGACGCCAGGCGGAATCGACACTACGGTTCTTCGGCGAGGCCGGCGAGCTCGTTCGGTCGCTCGGCGCCGTCGAATCGGCGTTCGATCCGCTGGTTCGCCATCCGCCCGACCAGCGCCTCGTCGGCCAGGCTCTCGCCGTTGATCCGCGCGACGTAGGTGAGGCTTCGCGCGTGAGCGTCGAAGACCGTTCCGCCGAGGGACTCGAGCGCCGACGGCGCGTCGGCCGCCCGGCGTTCTCCGTCGTCGTGCGACATCCCCCGGACGTAGGAGACGAGTCGTTCGCGGACCTGCGGACCGATCCAACCCAGTTCCTCGTAGTAACGCAGACAGTTGAGCGCGCCCGTGGTCCCGAACCGATCGGTGAGAAATCGGACCCACCGAATCGTCGCGTCCGTTCGGTCGGTCGAGCGATCGAGCGTCTCGAGGTGGGAAGTCGAGTCTGTCATCGGTATCTATCGGTTTTCGAACCTAAGTTCGCATGAATGTTCGTTCCGTTACGAACGATGAATCCTCAGACCGCGACGACGAACTCGACGAGGTACTGGGTCACGGCGGCGACGACCGTGCCGAGCCAGGTCAGCAGGACGAAATGCACCAGTCCGCTGACGGGGTGGCCTCGGTCGGTAAGCCGAACGATCGCCGCCGACAGCGCCGCGTTCAGCAGGATCGTCCCAGTCAACAGGTACTCGATGGCGCGGATATCGTACTGCTCGGTGTGGAGCAGTCCGTCGGTGAAGTCGCCGGGTGCGGGGCCGCCGGCGACGTCGCTGCCGGCGTCGGCGGCGTTTCCGAGTTCCATCTCGGCCGTGATATCCATCATGATGTCGACGACCTCGAGCCCGATGAAGAAGGCGAAGACGCTGGCCGCGGTGATCCCGTACAGCACGCCGATAAGCGTCATCGTCGCCTGCTGTCGCTGCTCGCGGACCTTCAGCACCTGATTGTAGTTCGTGCTGATGATCTGGCCGAGCAGCTTCGGGTCGCCCCCCATCTGCCGGCCGACGACATACATGTCGCCGAACTTCTGGATCAGGTACGACCCGGTCTCCGCGGCGAACAGCCGCCAGGAACGGATCCCGTCGATTCGCATGTTGAGGCGCTTGTACAGCGCGTGAATGTTCTCCGTCAGCGCGCCGAAGTCCTTGTGTCGCAGGCTCGAGAGGACGCTGCTCGTCGAGGTCTGTTTGACGCTCTCGACGGCGCCGAGCGTCCGCACGAAGCTCGGGAACTCTCCGTCCCGGGTCTTCACCTTCCGTTCCTCGCGGCGCATCTTCCAGCCGGGGTACAACAGGGGCGTCACCGGAACCGCGAACAGGATCGACAGCGGAACGTCCGCGTCCGGTACCGGGACGAACCCGAGCAGGGCGACGGCGACGGCGAGTACCAGCGCGAGGCTGAGTCCGCAGCCGATCGCCAGCGCGGTTCGCATCCCGCTCGTCGGTCCCGCGCCCGCGGTGCCCTCGATGTACCAGACCGGATCGGCGGGGGCGATGAGGTGGATCGCGTAGACGAACCCGAGCTGGACGATCAGGAACATGACGATCGTGCCGGCGATCAGCAGCGTCGGGTTCGCGCCGACGAGGATCGGCAGCACGATCGTGAACACGAGGACGAACGCGACCGACAGTATCATCGACATGTACAGCTCCTTCATCACGTCGAGTTTCGCCAGGTCGGCCTCGTAGCGGGTGACGAACTGCTGGATGATCGTGTCCTGCTCGTCGATCAGGAACTCGCTGATTCGCTGGCCGCCCCCGACCGTGTACGCGAGGCGCTCGAGGAAGTCCGACAGCAGCGGGCTCGCGGTCTGTTTGGCCCGCATCCGGCAGGCGTCGTCGAGGCTCATGTTCCAGGTGTCGACTATCGCGACGAGGTGGCCCATCTCGTCGGCCAGGGCGTCGTACTCCTCCTCGGCGGCGAGGATGCGAAAGATCTCGACGCGGTTGACGTTCGTCATCGACAACACCGTGATGTGCGTCAGAAAGAGGTGGAACCGCTGGCGGATTCGCTTTCGCTTGCGATCCTGGAGCAGCTTCGGGTAGCTGACCGCGACGACGACCGCGAGCAGCCCGATCAGGACGAGCGGAGCGGCAAGCAGCGACGGGAGACCCGCCAGTAGCGCGAGCAGGGGCGTCGCGAGGAGGAACCCGACCGCGGGGCCGACGACGAACAGGAGATACCGGTCGGTCGACATCTCCATTCGCTCGTAGGCGGTTCCGAGCTCGCGAAGCGCGGAACGGGCGGTCAGCTCCGGCGACGAGCGGGTCTCCGAGGACATGCTACGCGAACTGATCGAGCCCCCTGATCCGGATCGGCAGTCCCTGGAGGCCGTCGCGCTGGAAGTCCGCGATCGCGCGGTTGACCTCGTGGTAGCCCAGTACGTCGGCGTCGATCAGCTGGCGGACGATCTCCGCGCGGCGGTCGAGTTCGTCGTAGATCCGGCGGGTGTCCTGGTAGCCCAGCAGCGTTGCGATCTGTTCCTCGAGGACGTAGGAGTTGTTCCGGCCCGTAAACGAGACGACGTCGTCCCTGGGATCCCAGCGAAAGGCCTGCCGGGTGACGACCCCACCCTCGTAGTCGGAGTAGCCCTCGATCTCCTGAACCGAGGTGACCCGCCGGAGGACGTCGTCGCCCTGCTTGACCCGGTTCTGGAACAGCGCGACGTCGCAGTTGTCCATGAACGTCTCCGGGACGTTTATCGGACTCCCGGTAAAGCGCTGGATCATCGAGACGATGTCGCTGGCGTGGAAGGTCAGCATGACGGGGTGGCCGGTCTGAGCGGCCTGGAACGCCATCTGCCCCTCGGCGCCCCGGACCTCACCCACGACAATGTAGTCCGGCCGCGAGCGAAGCGCGGCCGCGACCAGATCGAACATGTCGACGTCGGCGCTCTCGTCGCCCGACCCCTCCCGGGTCAGGAGCTGTTGCCAGGTGTCGTGGGGCGGGACGACTTCCGCGGTGTCTTCGGCGGTGTAGATCTTTGCGTCCCGCGGGATAAACGAGAGCGCTGCGTTCAGCGTCGTCGTCTTCCCCGAGGCGGTCTCGCCGACGACGAACACCGTCTGCTCGTTCTCGAGACAGAGCCAGAGATAGGCCGCCAGCTCCGGGCTGAGCGTTCCCCACTTCGTGATCTGGAGGATCGACAGCGGGATCTCCTCGCCCTGGCGGATCGTCAGCGACGGTCCCTGCACCGAGACGTCGTCGGAGTAGATGATATTTATCCGGGAGCCGTCGGGCAGGGTCGCGTCGATCACCGGATCGGAGTCGCTAACCGGGTGGTCCATTCGCTCGCCCATGTTGCGCAGCCACTGCTCGAACTCCGCGGGCGCGCCGAAGTCGACGGTCGCCTCAATCATCCCGTAGGTGCCGTGATCCAGATAACACTGGTCTGGCCCGATGACGTGGATGTCCTCGTTCGCCGGATCGGTCATCACCGGCTCCAGCGGCCCGAGTCCGACGATGTCGCGCTGGAGCTGGTAGCGAAGCCGGGAGAACTGCTCCTCGGTGACCGCGATCGTGCTGGTCCCGAAGGCGTCGAGCAGCCCGGTCGACTCCTCGGTCCTCCCGGCGCCGACCTCGACGACCTCGTCCAGCAGCGCGTCGATGTGCTCCTCGAACTCCTCGCTGTCGGTCGGCGCCGGCCGCGTGACGCTCTTGTCGAGGATCCGCCGACGGATCCTGCCGTACAGCTCACCGTCGCCGTCGTCGAGGACCGGTTCGACGCAGTAGTACGTCGTCGAGATACCCATATCGCCGTGGACGTGACAGAAGATCGGTTCTTGAGGGGTGTAGACGACGTTCGGTCGGGGCGACTCCCACTCCCGATCGGGCTCGTCGATCAGGATCGGGTACTCGCCGTACTCGGCGGAGAAGGACTCGAGGTGCTCGCGCAGGTGGGGGTGGTCGTCGGCCAGGGCGGCGAGGTCGTCCTCGAGCCGGCCTCGAGCCACGGTGCAGCTCTCAGCCCGCTGTCACACGGTGTGGGAACGGGGTGACGCTCGAGACGCCGCCTTCTGGCTACAGCCGCAGCGACCGCCACCGTCGGAACCGCGGGCTGTCTCGGGTCGCTGCTCGGCCAGTCCGGGCAGATTCAGCCGGAGGAACCGTCCGAACCTCGAGAGGGCTCTCCCGAAGAGTTCTACTACTTCCTCGAGGACAACGGGATCGCGGTCGAGGAACTCGCCCGCGAGGAGGACGAACTGTACCTGACCTACGAGTCCGAGGCCGAGGACGTCGAGGCCTCGGACGAGGAGATCATGGTGATCTACGAGGTGTACAAGCGGGCGTTGATCCGGCGGGGCTCGGCGGTCGAGTTCCTCTACAGCGAGGTCGCGAACCCCTTCGACGGCCAGGCGCTGGGCTGGGGGATCGACACCGAGTGGGTCACGCGGTTCGACGCCGAGGGCAACGAGACCGCGAGCGACGGGTCGGTCGCAAACGAAACGACGAACGCCAGCGCGGACAACGGAACGGGCGGCAACGAGAGCGGGCAGGGGATCGACATGGATCGGGTGACCCTCTGGAGCAACATCATGAACACCAAGGTCTACGAGGACGACGTCGAGGCGGTCGGCAACGAGACCGACGCGAACGGGACCGCCAACGCGACCGACGACGGCCTCGAGAACGAGAGCGACTGACCGTATGAGCGAGGACTCCCCACGCGACGAGGGCGGGCTCGCCCCCGAGGAGCTCTCGCTCGAGCACGACTCGGTCGACGAACTGGGCGAGAACCGCTTTCTGGTGCGCTCGGAGGACGACGGCGAGCGGTCGGGAACGGCGCTACCCGACGGTCGCGGCGGAACCGATCGCTCGAGTCAGTCGGTCGGCGAGGGCATCGCCGACGCCCCCCGAGCCCCACGCGGTCGAGATCGCGCTGAAGGTCGACGGCGAACTCGCGCGCTACCGCGCGGCCTCGAGCGACGTCCGCGAGGTGTTCGCGGAGCTGTTGGCCTGGTACGCCACTCGGCTGGACGACGACCGCCCGCCCGAGGAGACCCTGGGGCTGATGCTCGAACACGCCGACCTCGACTCGAGGGGATGACGCGTCCTTTTTCCCGCTCGAGCGACGATAGCGCGGTATGAGTGATCCACGCGAGGAGTTCCTGGCCGGGGAGCGCCCCGACGACGTCGCGCTGTTCCTGGCGGATTCCTACGTCGCGGACGACCGCCTCGAGAAGTTCGGCGATCCCGTCGAGGACGGCATCGTGATGATCGTCGACGGCGAGAGCGGCCGTAACGCATTCAAGGCCGCGACCGACACCGACGCGATGAGCTTCGCCAAGACCGCGATGCAACGCGAAAGCGAGATCGGCGACGACCTCACCAGCGGAGAGTGTCCCGACGCCGACGCGGACGGCGACCACGAGCCCCAGTTCGTGTTCGCCTTCGCGGAGGAACAGAACGAGGACGTGGGCGGGATCTACGCCGAGGGCGCGGTCGTCCACGCCTACGCGCAGTGTTCCTGCGGGACGGCCTACTCGGACCGCTGGAACGTCGAGGACTCGTAGGCGCCGAGCGGGGAGCAGCCTTTTGCTGACGGCCCGACTACTCGAGCCCGATGAGTTCCTACGAGACCCGCCGTGAGACCGACCGGGGCTTCGGACTGTCGCGCCGCGAGGTGGCGGTTATCGGCGGCGCGAGCGGCCTGATGGCGATCACGGTCGCGCTGATGTACGCCTTCGCGACGACGCCGATAGCGGAGGTGAACCGGCTCGTGTTCTCCGTGCCGATCGTCGGCGTCCTCGTCTACGGTGCGGCGATCACGATCGGCGATCTGATCGCCGAGCGCGGCGTCGAGAACGGGAGTACGGGCACGGCGTTCGTTGGAATGGGGATCCTCCAGGTCGCGTTCGCGGCCTTCGGCGCCGGCGTCATCGCGTTCCTGCCCGCGGAGACGCGGGTCACGATCCTCGGCGCGACGGCGATCGTCACCGCGGTCCTGCTGGCCCTGATCTCGGGGTACGTCTACGCCCGCTCGATCACGTTCGAACACTGGGGGCGGTTCTCCATCTACGGGTTCCTCGGCGGAATCGTCGCGATCCTCGTCGGCTCGTTCGTCCTCTCGGAGCTGTTGCTGGTCGGCTTCGCGCTGATCTTCCTCGGCTTTATCCTCCGACTCGGCTACGAGATCTGGCAGGTTCGGGACAACCGCAACGCCTCGGTCGGCCTGCAGACGATCGGCGTCTACGTCGCCGTCGCCGGGGTGTTCGTCCACGTCCTGCAGCTCGTCCGGGCCTACGTCCTCTCACAGCAGTAACAGCGAACCGACGACGTACGAACTGACGGCGATCTGCTCTTCCTACGCCGACTCCTCGTCCGCGTCGTCGGTCGTCTCTGGCGTTTCTTCCGTCGATTCGGCGACGTCGCGGAACGCGTCCAGCAACACCTGCTTGGCGACCGCGCCCCGCGAGGTCCAGTGCATCGCGTAGTCGAGCATGTCGTCGTAGATGTCCGGTTTGCAGCCCGCGGCCTTCGGGTGGCCCCCGCCGTTGACTTGTCCCGCGACCTCGTGGCAGCGCTCGAACTCGTCGGTCCCCCGGATCGACGCCGACCCCGCGGGTTTGACGACGATCGAGGCGTCGGCGCCCCGTTCGCGCATCGCCTCGGCGACCTCGTTTTGCGAGCAGCGCCCGTAGGTGATCCCGACCGTGTAGCCCTCGATCTCGCGGAACTCCGCGCGCCCGACGGCCTGCTCGATCAGCGCCTCCTTCTCGACGCGACGCTCGGTCAGAAACTCCCCGACCCACTCGGGCAGGTCGACGCCGTACTCCCGAACGACCTCGACGTACTCGGCGGGATCGGTCCAGTAGGCGTAGTCCGCCAGATCGTCGCTGCGCGGGTCCTCGCGCAGCCAGAGGTCGTGGTCCCGCGTCACGGCCGCCAGCTCCTCGTACATCGGGGAGAACTCGTACTCGAGCGAGCGGAAGACGACGTCGGCCGAACACTCCTCGTCGGAGTCCCCGACGACGAGGTCGACCCCCGCGTCCCGAACCGCCGCGGCGACCTCGTCGCCCCACTGGTGGTGGTCGTACCACGAGACCCGTTCGGCCGTCTCGAGCGCCGCCGCGAGCTCGTCCTCGACGTAGTCGTACTTGTCGGGACAGAGGTCACAGACGAACAGGTCGATCCCCTCGTCGCCGTACTCGGCGACCCGCGCCAGCGCGTCCTCGACGTCGTGGGGGCTGGCTGGAACGAGCGCGACCTCGTGGGGCGTGGGTTCGGGCTCCTCGAGCGGGTCCTCGGCCTCCCCCGCGGCGAGCGCGAGGTTCTCCTCGTGGGCGTCGTCGGCCGTTTCGGCATCCGCGTCGTCCGCCGTCCCGTCGCGCTCGGGAACGTTCCGAACGTCGCCGTAGGCCTCCCGAAGCAGGGCGACGCAGGCCAGCCCGTCGGCGTCCGGATCGGCGACGACCGCGACCTCGGCGCCCTCGAGGGCCGCCTTGGTCTGCTCGTCCTCCAGATCCTCCTCGAGGTCGTCGGGGAGGAAGAAGCCGGTTCCGGGAAGCACCGACTTGCGAGCGGTCGGCAAGTCGGCGCTGTCGATGAGCTCGTCGTACATACCTACCACTGGACGGGCTGGCGGGAAGTAACCGCCGATCGACGACCCCGATCAGCTCGCCGCGGCCTCGTCGGTCGTCTCGAGCTGGCGGACCGTCATCACGGGCGCCGGCGAGCGGCGGACGACGCGTTCGGCGACGCTGCCGAGCAGCAGGCGGTTCTCGCCGTGGCGACCGCGGGTTCCGGTGGCGACGACGTCGGCGTCGACCGCCCGGGCGTACTCGCAGATCTCCCCGGCGGGTCGGCCCTCCCTGACGGCGGTCGTCACGTCGTCGTCGGTTCGATCCTCGACGGACGCGAGCGCGGCGTCGGCGGTCGTCTCGAGGGCGGTGCGCAGCTCCTCGCGGAGCTGTTCGGGCGAGGCGTCGACCTCGCTGGCGTCGATCACCGAGAGGACGTGGATCTCGGCGTCGAACTTCTCGGCCAGGTCGAGCGCGACGTCGACCGCGCGGTTGACGCTGTCGGAGCCGTCCGTGGCGATGACGACCGTCTCGAACATACCCCCACGTACGGTCGCCGCGGCTTAAACGCTCCCGTTGGCGTGGCGCGCTCGGGCTCGTTCGACGGGGCGACCGAACCCGGGTGAGCTCGGCGAGGTCGCCGTCGGCGACGGGATCGGTGGGGGAGTCTTTTTGACGCCGGAACACACACTCGAGCGTATGGACGCCAGAGAGTCGTTTACCGTCGACACGGTTCTCGCGCCGGTCGACGGGAGCGAGGAATCTGCGACCGCCGTCGAGTACGCCGTCGCCGTCGCCGACCGGTACGACGCATCCGTGCACGCGGTGTTCGTGCTCGGGCGGGGCGTCGTCCGCGGGCTCGACGCCGGCACGGTCAAGGAGGACGAGGTCGCCGACAGCACGCAGGGGTTTCTCGACGACGTCGGTCGGATCGCCGCGGACGCCGACGTTTCGCTGTCGACGTCGGTCGACCACGGGTTCTCGACGACGCGAAAGACCCGTCACCCCGGAAACGTCGTCCTCGACACCGCCGACGCCGTCGACGCCGATTTCATCGTGCTGCCCCGCGAACCCGTGACCGGCGCACCGGCGGAAGTACTCGAGAAGGCCGCGGAGTACGTCCTTTCCTACGCGAGCCAGCCCGTTCTCTCGGTGTAGCTCCGCGCGGTTGCAGCCGGCTACTCGAGCAGGATCCCCATCTCCTGCTCGAAGCTCTCCGTCCCGGTGGGCTCGAACCCAACCCGTTCGTACAGCGCGATCGCCGGCGTGTTCCAGCGCTCGACGGTCAGCCAGACGTGCCGGATGCCCAGCTCGTCGGCGTGGCCCAGCAGGTGTTTGAGCAGCTGGGTGCCGATGCCGGACTCCTGGTAGGCCTGCAGGACGAAGATCGCCAGTTCCCACTCGATCTCGCCGACGTCGCCGACCGCGGAGGGATCGTCGACGTCGGGGACGAGCACGGCGTGGCCGACGACGTCCTCGCCGTGGCGGGCGACGACGTTGACGCTGCTCTCGGCGATCGCCTCGAGCCAGTTGCGGATCCGTTCCTCGCCCGTCGGCGGGATCCCCTGGGCGCGATCGGTCGGATCGAACTCGACGTACATCTCGACGGTGTCCTCGAGGGCCTCGCCGGCGAACTCCTCGACGGCACGGTACTCGATCTCACGGTCCGACTGGTCGGTGTCGGTCGTCGGCGGGGCGGGGAACGGTCCCGACGTCGCGTCGGGATACACTCGATCGGGCATCGTTATCGCACCAGCTTGACCGTCGTCGGAGCGTTCAGCAGGACGAACTCGGTGAGCGATCCGAGCTGGATCTTCCCCATCGGGCTGATCGTGCCCCCGCCGATGACCAGCTGGTCGAACTCGCCCTGTTCGGCGTAGTCGACCAGCGAGGCGCCCGGATCGCCCTCGAGCCGTTCGAGCTCGGCGTCGACGTCGGCTTCCGAGAGCAGCTTCTCGGCCTGGCGGTACATCTCCTCCTGGGAGCGCTCCGTGTCGGCCTTCTCGAGGACGGCGACCGTGAGATCGTCGCCGATCTCGCTCGTCCGGTCGATGGTGCGGCGCAGCGCCGTGATCGATTCGTCGCTTCCGGCGAGACCCAGCAACACGTTCATGGCTACGTGTGTGAGCTAGTGGACGAAAACCGTTGTGCCGCCCGCTTCGCGCCCCGGACGCCGGCCGCGTGACGACGACGTTAAGGGCGCGTGGAGAATACGTTGACCGAATGAGTGACGCAGCGCTCGATGTCGTCGAGTTCGTGCTCACGACGAGCGTCTACTCCGACGACAGGACGCTGGACGAGAACGATCTCCCGCCGTCGTACCGACGGGTGTTCTGGACGGGCGGGAGCGACGACGGCGACGGCGAGGACGACCGTACCCGCGGGGGGATCACTCGGCCCCTCTCGGCGACGAACAGCACCGCACGCGAGGCGACGGGGGTCGACCGCCCCTGGGAGGCGGTCTCCGGGCTGATGTTTACCGACCGCGACGAGTTCTCCGGGACGATCAGTCTCACCGAGGAGGGGATGGCCGAGCAGTGGTACCTCGAACGGGTCGACGACGAGCGCCTGCTCGAGAACCCGACGCTCGCGAAACACTTCGCCGAGGCCGACGAGCACGACGTCGACGCCACCCACGAGGAGGCCCGCGAGCGAAACCGGCCGATCCAGGCCGATCGGGTCTGGATCGACGGCCTGCTCGAGGAGTACTTCGACGAGGAGGAAGACGAGGAGATGCTCGATCTCGTCGACGTCCGAGCGCCCGAGGAGGTCGACGTCACCCTCGACGACCTCGTGTTGACCGCCGACCAGGAGGCCGAGATCGACAAGATCGCGAAGGCGATCGAACACCGCGACTACCTCGCGGAGATCGGCCTGCGCGAGATCGGGAAGCTGCTGTTCGTCGGCCCCCCGGGGACGGGCAAGACCTCGACCGCACAGGCGCTGGCCCAGGACATGGATCTCCCCTTCGTCGAGGTCAAACTCTCGATGATCACCTCCCAGTACCTCGGCGAGACGGCCAAAAACGTCGACAAGACCTTCGAGGTCGCGAAGCGACTCTCGCCGTGTATCCTCTTCATCGACGAGTTCGACTTCGTCGCCAAAACGCGGCGCAGCGACGAACACGCCGCCCTGAAGCGCGCAGTGAATACCCTGCTCAAGAGCATCGACAACATCTCGCTGATCCAGGACGACGTGCTCCTGATCGGGGCGACGAACCACCCCGACCAGTTAGACGCCGCGGCCTGGCGTCGGTTCGACGAGATCGTCAACTTCCCCAAGCCCGACTACGACATGCGGGCCGACATCCTGCGGGTGATCACCCGACAGATGCGCATCGACGAGTTCGATCCCGAACTCGTCGCCGAGGTTACCGAGGGAATGACCGGCAGCGACCTCCGGATGGTGCTCCGGGAGGCCGTCCTCGAGGCGTTGACCGAAGACCGGACCGCGCTGACCCAGGACGACCTGCTCAACGCCGTCGAGGAGTTCGAGGAGCGGGACAACCTGAAGAATATGGACATGATCGACGGCGACCACGACGCCCTCGTCGCGGGCGGCGACGTCGGCGGCGGCGACGGTCACGATCACGACCACGACCACTGACCCGACCGAGAGCGCAACGGCCAACTGTTCGGGCGTCCTCGAACCGGTGTGTACGACTTCCACGCCCACACCAACTACTCCGACGGCTCCTTTCTGCCGGGGATGGTCCGAGCCGCCGAGGAGGCGTGTCTCGAGGGGATCGGGCTGACCGACCACTGTACGATCAGTTCGCGAACGGAGGCGAACGCCACCCGCAACCGCTACGGGTTCAATCTCGATCTCACCTACGAGCGCCGACGTGACGCGATCGAGCAGGTCCGCGAACGAGCCGCGGTCGACGTCTACGACGCCGTCGAGATGGACTACGACCCCCGCGACGAGCCCGAAATCGCGGCCTTCCTCGAGGAGGCGAACTTCCAGTATACGATCGGTAGCGTCCACGCCGTCGAGGACGAGAACGTCCAGGTCGCCTCGAACTTCGAGGACCTGTCCGAATCCAGACGGGACGACGTCGTCGACGACTACATCGATCGACTCGTAGCGCTGATCGACTCGGAGCTGTTCGACGTCGCGGCCCACCTCGACCTGATCGAGCGCACACCCCCGCTACAGGGACGGACGACGGTCGACCACTACGAGCGGGTCGCGCGGGCGTTCGCCGACTCCCGGACGGTCCCCGAGATCAACGCCGGGCGGGCGACCCGCGAGGACCCGCTCGTCCACCCCGATCCGGAGTTCCTCGAGTCGCTGCGGGAGTACGACGTCGCAGTGACCCTCGGCACCGACTCCCACGCTCCGGACGAGATCGGCGAGCGAACGGCGTTCCTCGAGGAGTTCCTCACCGAGCGGGACCTCGAGCCAGTGAGCCCACCGAGCCTGGAGTCCCACGCGAGATAATCGGGCTCGAGGTCGGCGACACCACGCTTTTCCGCTCGCCGTCCGACGAGTTCGACATGACCGACCAGAACGTGTTCGGCACCGAGCTCGAGCCCTGTAGCACCGACCCGACCACCGGCTTCCTGCGGGACGGCTGCTGTCGGCGCGTCGAGGGTGACCGGGGCCGTCACGAGCTCTGTGCCGTCCTCACCGAGGAGTTCTTACAGTTCAGCAAGGCCCGTGGCAACGATCTCACGACCCCTCGTCCCGAACTCGAGTTTCCCGGGCTCGAGCCCGGCGACCGCTGGTGTCTCTGTCTGGGACGCTGGCTCGAGGCCGAGGAGGAGGGCTGTGCGCCCCCGGTGGTACTCGAGGCGACCCACGAGGCCGTCCTCCGGGACGTCGAGCCGGATCTGCTCCGCGAACACGAGTACGATCCGCGGGACGACGACCCGTCGGAGTCGGGTTCCGATTCGGTCTCGGACTCGGCGAACTGATCGGCGACACGTTCTACTGTCTCCCTGTTTTCGAGGGTAACTTCGCTCCGGATACCCGTTACGTCTAGGCAGACTACGTCTCACTAGAGATTGACCTCCCTTCGTTGCGGTGGCGTGCGCTGTCGACTGTCCGAACGCCAGTGAGGACAGTCGACGATACTGTGCGAGGGATGAGCGAACGATCGCAGGGAGTGAGTAAATCGGCTGGGGAGGGCGTGGTGAGCCCCTGTGTTCGTGCGAGCAGACCTGCTTCCGTAGAGAGTACCACGAAAGCCCCTGGCCCCTTTCAGTCCCACCCAGCAGCGGTTGATCGGCACTGCAGACACAGCACCGGACGTTCCACTCGCACTCGGAGATGACACGAGCCCCGAATTCCGACGGGAGCGAGACGACTCGAGGAACCGACCGAACTGGCGACGGGTCGGGGAACGCCCTTTATACGACGGCTCCGAATGGCCGGTAGATGACCGATGGATCGAATCGGACGGACGCCGCCGACGCGTTCGCCCGGCGGGCGCAGGCCGAGTACGGCGAGTCGATCCGTCACCTCGTCGCGTTCGGCAGCGCCGTCCGCGGCGACGAGCGGGGCGTCCACGGCGAGGCGGAGCTGCTACTGGTACTCGAGGATCTCGAGCCCGAACGCGAACTCGAGGCGCTGGCCCGCGAGGTCGGCCTCGAGCACGGCACCGTCCTCGAGGTGCACGTGCTTCCGGCCGAGCGCTACGAGGAGCGCCAGGACCACGAGTTCGTCGAGCGGGCGTTCGCCGAAGGGGAGGTGTATGTGTAGGCCGCGAAGACCCGATCCGGGCGCGGGCCGCGACCGTACCGGCGCCGCGCCCGGGGAGGCCCGGTAGGGATGCGCGTCACCCTGCTCGGCACCGGCGACACGACCGGGACGCCGACGGTGGGCTGTGACTGCGAGACCTGCCGGCTCGCACGGGAGCGCGGCCTCGAGCGCACTCGCTTCTCGGTCCACGTCGAGAACGAGCGCACCGACGAGTCGCTGCTAGTCGACTTCAGCCCCGACTTTCGCGCCCAGTTCCTCCGCGAGGAGGTGCCGCTGCCCGACGCCGGCGTCGTCACCCACATCCACTTCGACCACCTCGACGGCCTGGGCAACGCCTTCCGGGTGTTCGACTCGCTCGAGGTGTACGCGGCCGACGAGACCGACCCGCGGACCGGAAAGAGCGTCGCGGAGACCGTCGCCGACGACTACCACTACCTGAACACGATCTCGGTTCGGCCGACGACGCCGCTCGAGCCGATCCGGATCTGCGGGCTCGACGTGACGCTGGTTCCCGTCGAGCACCCGCCGCTGGTCTGTTACGGTCTCGCGATCGAAGACCCCGAGACGGGTGCGAAGCTCTCGATCACGGGCGATACGAACTACGCCGTTCCCGACCGTTCCCGGAATGTCCTCGCGGATCCCGACCTCCTGCTGGCCGACGCGATCGTCCCGGCTCACCTGTGTAACTCCCACCCCGCAGGCGGTCGCCACGAGGGGCCCGACGGAACCCCCTACACCTTCGGCTCGAAACACATGACCCGCGAGGGGGCGCTGGCGCTGGCCGACGAACTCGAGGCCGACCGAACTCGGCTCGTCCACCTCGCGCACTACTACCCCGCCGACGAGGCGTTCGAGGAACCCCTGGCGGTCGACGGCGAGACGTACGTCCTCTAAACGCCGGGGCAGGTTTATCCCGCTCGCGCGCCAACGACGGGAGTATATTGCCGTCACCGGACACCACCGAGCGCTCCGACGCCGACGTCGGCTCGCGGCTACAGCTCGACATCTGGCACCCCCAGTGCTGGACGCTCGAGGTCACGGCGGCCGAGTCCGGGGGATTGCTCGGTCACGGCGTCCACCGAATCGACGAGACCGCGACCGGTCGGTTCACGGCCTACGCCCGGTCGACCGCCGAACTCGAGGAGTTGCTCGCGGCGATCGACGCCTCCCCGCTCGTCAACGCGGTCTGGACGGTGGATCGACACCACGCGACCGAGGCGGCCACGCCCGGGCGAGCGAACGCGACGACGGGGCTCATCGTCCAGTACGACCTCGCGAACAGCATCAACGACGCGCTGGTCTCGCGGGGTTTCATCCCCAACGAACCCGTCCGCATCGCCGACGGGCGCGAGCACTGGACGGTCGTGACCTACGAGGACCGAACGACGGTCGCGGAGCGGTTGGACGAGGTCCGCGAGGCGGAGTCGGCGGACGTCGTCGTCGAGTCGATGACGGCGCTTCGCGACGACGTCGCCGACGGGATGTTCCGGACTGATCGACTCTCGGAGCGCCAGCGGGAGGTGTTCGAGCTCGCGCGCCGGCGCCACTACTACCGCTGGCCCCGCGAGGTGACGGCCGCGGAGCTCGCCGCGGAACTGGGCGTCGCGGAGTCGACGTTCCTGGAACACCTCCGGAAGGCGGAGGCGAAGCTGCTCGATCCCCCCGAGTGAGCCGTCCCCCGACACGGTAGGTGCGACGACCCGCGGTATCTAGGGAGGGGGCATAAGTCGAACTCAGTGCCATTCGGTGGCATGACAGGCGACGACTCGAAGTCCGGACGGAGCCTCTCGCGCGACGTCGGCCCGTTCGCCGCGATCGCGACCGTCGTCGCGGGGACGCTCGGCGCCGGGCTGTTCGTGACGATCGGCACGGCCAGTTCGACGACCGGGCCGAGCGTGATCCTCCTGATCGCGCTCTCGGGACTGGTCGCGATGGCTATCGCGATCAACTACAGCTGGCTCGCGACGATCTTCCCCGCAGCGGGATCGACGTACTCGTACGTCTCGCGGGCGTTCAGAAATCGTCTGGGCGGGTTCGTCGCAACGTGGTCGCTGTGGCTGGGGTACATGGCCGCGGTCGCCGTGCTGGCCATCGGATTCGGAAACTACCTGCAGGTGTTCTACGCCGGGGTCGATCCGCGCGTCGCGGGCGCCGGGCTGATCGCAGTGCTGTTTCTGGTCAACATGCTCGGCATTCGCCGGTACAGCGTCTCGCAGAACGCGATCTTCGTCCTGCTTCTCGTCTCGATCCTGGTGCTCGTGGTTCCGGGCTCGTTCACCGTCGAGCCGGCGAACTACACGCCCTTCTTCACGGGCGGGTTCGACGGCGCGCTCGCCGCCACGGTGCCGCTGTTTTACGCCTACATCGGGATCGCCGTCGCCGGCGAGATCGGCGCGGAGGTGAAAAATCCCTCCCGGAACCTCCCGCTGGCGATGGTCGGCGGGACGCTGATCCTGATCGCGCTGTACATGTGGACCGCCGCGGTCATCTACGGCGTCGTCGGCGACTACACCGTCCTCGCGAACTCCGAGCGTCCGCTGTCGACCGCCGCCGAGACGTTCCTGCCGCTGAACGCGACCGCCGTCGTCGGCTTCGGCGGGTTGCTCGCGACCGCCTCGAGCGTCCACGCCGTGATGGCCGCGGGCATCAAGCTCCCCTACTGCTGGGGGTGGGACGAGGTGTTCCCGGCGCGGTTCTCGGCGGTCAACGACCGCTGGCGGACGCCCCACTGGTCGCTGCTGACGCTGTTCGTGGTCTCGACGGGGCTCACCTTCTGGACGAGCGGGCTCGACCAGGTGATCGCGATCTCGACGTTCAGCTACCTGGTCGCCTACGGCGCGACGTCGCTGACCGCGATGTACGTCTACCTCCGGAAGCCGACGCTGCGATCGAAGGCGGCGTTCGATCCGGGCGCGCTGCTGTTCGTCCCGGGGCTGATCGGCCTCGGCGGCTGTCTCGTCTTGCTCTCCCAGGCCTACGTCGAGTCGCTGCCCGTCTTCGTGCCGTGGCTCGCGATCGGACTCGGGATCTTCGGTCTCTACTGGTACCTCGGCCGACGGGCCGACGCCGACGTCGGCTCGATCCTCGACACCCTGCCCGGGGTCCCCACCGACGAGTACGACCCGAACATCCGCGGCGGTCACGGGGCCACCGACGAGTCGACCGTTCCCGACAGCCGCGAGCCGGCGGACGACTAACCATGACTGGAACACCCGACGCAATCGACCCCGACGCGACGATCGAACTGCTGCAGCAGCTGGTCCGAATCGAGAGCCCCTACTTCGAGGAGGACGAAATCGTCGCGTTCGTCTACGACTGGCTCGCCGAGGCGGGCCTCGAGCCCGAGTACCATCCCGTCTCGGAGCCGGAACTCACCGGTTACGAGGGGAACAACGTCCTCGCGCGCCTCGAGGGATCCGATCCGGACGCGCCGACGCTGCTGTTGAACGCCCACGTCGACACGGTCGAGATCGTCGACGGTTGGGACGAGGACCCGCTGTCGGGGCGCCTCGAGGACGGTCGGTGTTACGGACAGGGCGCCTGCGACATGAAAGGCGGGCTCGCGGCGGCGATGGTCGCCGTCCGGGCGCTGGCCGACGCCGACCTGCGGGGCGACGTGTTGTTTACGGCGGTCGTCGACGAGGAAGGCCCCTACGGGCTCGGCGCGAACCAGCTGCTCCGGGACGGGGTGGTCGACGACTGCGACGCCGCGATCGTCACCGAGCCCGGTCCCGTCCTGGCCCAGTCCGACCTCGAGAATCCGGCGCTCCTGCTCGGCGCTCGCGGGCGATTCCTCTACGACATCGCCGTCCGCGGACGGGCTGCCCACGGTTCGAAGCCCCACGAGGGAACGAACGCCGTCGTCGACGCCGGGCGGTTGGCGGCCGCGCTGGCGGAGATGGACGTCGGCACCCACCCGAAGCTCGGCGCGGGATCGGTCTGCCCGCTGTCGATCGAAGGTGGGGGCGAGACGCTGTCGGTTCCCGATGCGTGTCGCCTGCTCGTCGACCGCCACGTCGTTCCGGGCGAGGGGCCCGACGACGTCCTCGAGGACGCCGAGCGCGTCGCCGACGGGCTCGAGCTCGACTCCGAGGTCGAAATCGGCTTCCGCGAGGCGCCCGCGTCGGACGTCTACTACGGTCCGTACACCACCGACGAGGATCATCCGCTGGTTCGCTCGCTCGAGGCGGGCGCGGAGTCGGTCACTGGAACGAGCCCCGCGATCGGCTACTTCTCGAGCGTCGGCGATTTCAACTACTTCGGCCACCGCGCGGGGCTGCCGACGGTGATCCTCGGCCCGGACGGGGAGAACGTCCACGGGGCCGGCGAGTTCGTCTACGCCGACGAGGTCGTCGACGTGGCTCGCATCCTCGTCACGGCCGCGTCGGACTACCTCGGGTGAGCGGGCGAGGCTAGAACCCGCCGCCGAAGAACAGGCCGAGGAAGTCCTGCACCGACGAGAGCGCCAGTCCGAGCGCCAGCAACACGAGCGTGGCGTTGACCACGTTCAGCAGGGTCGTGTTGCGGTACTCGCCCATCGTCTCGCGGTCGTTGACGGCCCAGAACAGCAACAGCGCGGCCAGCGGGAGCCCGAAGATCCCGTTGTACGTCGGGAAGAGGATGACCATGTCGACGACCGACAGGTTCAGAACGCTGCTGACGATCGGCGACGCGAATCCCGTGGCGGTCAGTCCGACGAAGACGAGCTTGAACAGGCGACTGCCCTGATCGACGTCGATGTCCATCGCCTGCGGGATGATGTACGCCGGCGTCCACATGATCGGGATGATGCTGTTGAACGCTGCGGCGGTGACGCCGGCGATGAACAGCACCATCGCCCAGGTGCCCAGCACCTCCACGAGGGCCTCGCCGGGCGTGATGAACGATTCGAGCTCGGTGAATCCCATCGGCTGTAACACCGCAGCCGAGACGACCAGGATCGCGACCGTGGTAATTCCGCCGACGGTAAAGCCGACGAGCAGATCGCGACGCGCGTCGGAGACGTCGCTCTCGTCGGTCCAGCCCTTCTCCTCGACGAGGATCGACTCGAGGAAGAAGTTGGGCCACAGCGCGGTCGTGCCGAGCAGACCGGCCGCGATCGCGAGCGCGCCGAGGGAGTCCGAGGTGGGGACGAACCCGAGCGCGACGGCGCCGAGGTCCGGATTGCTCGGACCGGCGACGACGAGGTACAGCAACATCACCGAGAGCATCATCGCGATCATCAGCTGTTCGATCTTCTGGTAGTTCAACAGGCCGACGCCGATGGCGACCAGGGTCGCGACGACGGCGACTGGCTGCCAGGCGATGGCCCCGCCGGTGACGAAGGAGACCCCGGCGCCGACGGCGGCGACGAGCCCGAGCGTCCAGGCGACACAGCCGATCGAGAGGAAGACGGCGATCAGCGTCGCGAGTTTCGTTCCGACTTTCTCGCGGACGAATATCATGAGCGGCTTGCCGTGAATGCCGAGTCGCGCGCTCATGTCCTGGGCCATCACGCCGAGCAACACCGCGCCGACGACGGCCCACAGCAGCGTGTACCCGTGCATGAGGCCGGCCTGGCTCGCGATGTACACCGAGCCCGAGCCGAAGTAACTGGCGACCATGACGAACGCCAGCCCGTATTCGCTCACCGCCTCCGATATTTCCTGTCCAATTCTCCTCGTAAAGCTTTCAGTTGTACCCATGAATTAAATTTCCCGTCGTTATCTGCGGGCGGTTCGATCAACCTACAGAGATAGTACTGCGAATTCAATCAAATATAGCGACTCCGGACGGAAAAGGGCCAGCGTTTCAGGTTCCAGCCCACCATGGGAACAGCGCCCGAAAACCCGAAACTGAGGGGTTTGTGAACGCGGGGGTTCTCGTCTAGCTGAACCGCTCTAACCCCGATTGCGCTCGCCGTTTCCCGTCCGGATCGGCGATCCAGTCGGTCCGCCGATCCCGTTCGGCCTCGAGGTCGACGTCGGGTGCCGGCGCGGGATCGTAGCCGGGACAGCCGGCCCCGCAGTCGCTTTCGGCGTCGACGACCCGATCCGCCCACTCGCAGTACGGCAGCGTCGCGCCGCTCGAGTCGTCGGCTCGACAGCGCGCACAGTCGGGCAGCCCGTAGGTTCGCCACCCCTTGCCGTAGGCCCGTTCGGCAATCCGGCGACGGGTGCGGGCCTTCGCCCCGGGCGAGGCGATCGCGACGTCGGTTCGGCCGGGGTGGGACTCGAGGGGCTCCACGCCGGGGTCGGCGACCGCCAGCGGCGTCGGCTCCCGGAGCACGTCGATCTCGCGGACCGCTCCGTCCTCGCGGTGGACGCGCCAGATGCCGACCTCCTCGGGGATCCGATTGCGGTGGGCGCCGGTTACGTAGCTCTCCGTCGCCAGCACGACCCCGTCGACGACGCCGAGGCTGACGTCGGTTCGAAGCTGGCTCTCGAGATCACCCGGTCGGCCGAGATCGGGCTTGTTCTCGATCCCGAGGAGGCGACCGTACCAGTCGGGATACCGGGCGACTTGCCGGACGTAGTCCCGTCCGTTTCGGCGCTCGCGCTCGAAGAAGCCGACCTCGAGCGCGCGCTCGGTCGCTCGCCGGGCCCGCTTCGGGTGGCAGTCGAAGGCGTCCTTCCAGTACCGCGCGCGGCCGGGGCCGACGCGGGAGTCGATCGCCGCCGCCGGGATCGACTCGGCCGTGATCGCCGCTCGGTCCGCGAAGGCGGGGCCGGGCTCGACGCCGACGACGTCGAGGACGCGACCGCCCGGATCGGCGACGCCCGCGCCGAGCTGGCGGGCGTAGAGCCGATCGCTCCGGGCCTCGAGGGCGGCACACAGCTCGAGTTCGAACGCGAACTCGCTCACGGACACAACGACGGCCGACGGAAAGAAAAGGGGTCGGATCGGTCGGTTCGGTGCGATACAGTGTCAGTCCAAACAACAGGATTAATCACCCTCCGGATCGAAGCCGGGCGGTGTATGGGGGTACTCGATGCACTGGGTGTTCGAGGCCGCGGCGAAACGACGCGCTACGAGTGCCGAAACTGTGGACGGGAGCTGACCGCCGACGCCGAGGCGTGTTCCGGCTGCGGCTCCGGGGAGATCGCACACTACGAGTTCTGATCGTCGCTCCGCAGTCTCGTTACAGAAGGGCAAGGAGAAAGCCCCGTGCTTTAGCGCGGGGATGAATCCAACAATTGACTCCTCCGTCCACAGTCAATAGCACATCTGAGTTTGAAACCATTAACAT